>NZ_CAKKTK010000088.1:0-13910 GCF_920656135.1 Frankia sp. Cppng1_Ct_nod
TGGCAGGGGCCAGTACGCCCGCCAGTCCCGCGCGCCCTCGGCGTCGTCGGGCATTCCGACCAGGGGTTTCTCCGCCCGGACGAGCAGGGTACGCGTCGAGATCGGCTCCGGCTGCCAGTCGGCGAAGATCCGGTTGTAGGTGCCCATCGTGGACAGCCGCGTGTCGTGGGTGGCCATGTCGAACCGGTCGAGGCGATCCAGCAGAGCCGTCAACAGCGCGGTGTTCCACCATTCCATACCTGGCAGGAACGGAGCGTCGATCGGATAGGAGTCGACCAGGACAAGCCCGGCGGGGAATATTCCCTTCGCTTCCAGACCGGCCACCACGGAGTGCGCGACACACCCACCCATCGAACGGCCAAGAATCACGAAGGGTTCGTCACCGACGACCTGTTCCACCGCTTCCACGTGCATCTTTATCAACGTACGGCCGGAGTCCGGAAGAATTTCCCCCTCCGGCAGCCCGGGCGCCGGCACCACGAACACGTCCCGTTCGCCCTGGAAAGCAGTACCGAACCGCGAGTATTCGTGTGGACCGGACAGCGCGCTGAGCGCCGGAAAGCACACCAGGTTCGGCCGTGTTCTGCCACGGGCCAGCGCCAGTGGGGCGGAGGCGTGCTCGTCCCTGACGGACGCGTCGAAGGTCGATCGCAGATGTGACGCGATGACGATCAGCTGTGCGGCGGCGTCGACCCTGCCCGTCCTGATCAGTTGCTGGTAGAGCGACGCGAGGCCACCGCCGCCCCCGCCGGGCTGTCCGCCGGTTGCGCCGGACGCAGGCCGTCGGGTCGCCGCGTCAGCGGTGTCGCCGAGTTCGGAGCCGATGAACTCGGCGAGCGCCACGGGGGTGGGGTGGTCGAAGGTGAGGGTGGCCGGCAGCCGCAGGCCGCTCGCCGTGTTGAGCCGGTTGCGCAACTCGACGGCGGTGAGTGAATCGAGTCCGAGTTCGACGAACGCGCGTCCTTCACCGACCACGTCCGTGCCGGTGTGGCCCAGCACGGCGGCAACCTCCGTGCGAACGAGATCGAGGAGGACCTGACCGCGTTCGGCTCCGGTGAGTCCGGCGAGGCGTTGCCCGATGGACGATCCCTCGCCCGCCGTGGCGGACTGCGCGGTACGCCGGGTGGGCCGCACCAGGCTGCGCAGAACCGGCGGTACCCCATGGACTGTTGCCCGCGCGCGCAGGGCCGCGAAGTCGAGGGGGGACGGCGCCAGGACGGCGCGGTCGAGTGTCAGTGCCGTATCGAAAAGCTCCAGGCCCTCGGCTGCGGACAGGAACCTCAGACCGGCGCGACGGATCCGGCTCCAGTCGGCGTCGGTCAGTTGGCCGGTGATGCCGCTGGCCTGCTCCCACTGGCCCCATGCAAGTGAAAAGGCGGGTAGGCCATGGGAGCGGCGGTACGCGGCCAGAGCGTCGAGGAAGGTGTTGGCTGCGGTGTAGTTACCCTGCCCCGGACCGCCGGTGAGTCCGGAGAGGGAGGAGAACAGCACGAAGACGGCCAGATCGTCGTGACGGGTGAGTTCATGAAGGTTCCATGCGCCGTCGACCTTCGGCGTCAGCACGGCGTCGAGCCGCTGCGGGGTCAGCGACCCGATCAGGCTGTCGTCGATCACGCCTGCGGTGTGGATGACCCCGGTCAGGGGGTGTTCGCCGGGTATGGCGGCGAGGACGGCGGCCAGGGATTCGCGGTCGGCCACATCGCCGGCCACGAGGGTGACCTGTGCGCCGTGCCCGGTCAGTTCACGTACGAGCTCGGCGACACCGGGGGTGTCGGGTCCCCGCCGGCTGGTGAGAATCAGGTGACGCACCCCGTGCGCGGCGACGAGATGTCGGGCGAGCAGACCACCGAGTACTCCGACGCCGCCGGTGATCAGTACCGTGCCGTTCGGGTCCAGGGGCCTGACCGGGCCGAAGGGTACGAGATCGGAATTTTCTCCGTGTGCCGGCAGGCCCTGAGGGATGTTGGTGGCCGTTTGTTTCCCGGACGCCGTGACCGGTACGAGGCGGGGGACGCGCGCGACCCCCGCGCGGATCGCCAGTTGCGCTTCGTCGCCGGTGACGGCCGCGGCCAGAGCCGCCGGCAGCGTGCGGATGGACTCGTCGTGGTCGTCGATGTCGAGCAGGATGATCCGATCGGGATGTTCGGCCTGGGCGGAACGGACAAGTCCCCAGACGGGGGCGGACCCGAGATCAGGTGCTTCGCCATCCGTCGCAGCGATGGCACCACGGGTGAGCACCACGAGCCGTGATGATTCGACCCGCCGCTCGGCGATCCACGCCTGTATCCATTCGAGCACCCGCAGTGTGTTCGAATGCGCCGTGCGTACGGCATCCGGGTCTTCCGTGCCGCTGTCCGCATGGCTTTCGCCGGTGTCCGGGAGCGATACCGCAATGCCCGGCACGAAGACAAACGTGGGTGTGGGTTCACCCAGCTCCACAGCCGTGCCGAGATCGGCGACGTCGGCGAAGACCCTGGTTCCGGCACCGGCGTCCCGCAGGACGGGACGCAACACCTGCTCGTCGTCCCCGAGGACGGCCCATGCCTTGTGCAATGGTTCGGGCGGCAGGGCGATGGTGCTCCAGTCGACCTGGAACAGCGAGCCGGCGTGCGCCGGGCGGGTGGCATTCAGCTGGTCGACGGAGATCGGGCGCCCGACCAGCGACCCGATCGACAGGACGGGAGCTCCGGTCCCGTCGGCCGTCTGCATGGACAACCTGTCCGGGCCGGTCAGAACCAGCCGTACCCGTAGGGCCGACGCGCCTGACGAGTGCAGCCGCACGCCTGTCCAGGCGAACGGCAGATGGATCCGACCCTCCGGCGAGTCCTGCAACCCCTGGTAGGCGGAAATGTGTACGGCGGCGTCGAGCAGCGCGGGATGAACGCCGTACAGCCCGGCGTCGGCCCGCTGGTCGTCGGGCAGCGCGACCTCGGCGAAGAGCTCGTCACCTCGTCGCCAGGCCGCGCGCAGACCCTGGAAGATCCCCCCGTACTCCAGGCCCGCCGCGGCGAGCACGCTGTAGACGCCCTCGACATCCACGGCCACGGCGTCCGCCGGGGGCCATTCGGCGAGCGGGGACGGCTGCTCCCCGATGGCGGCCGGCTCCCGGGCGGCGGCGCTGAGAACACCGCCGGCGTGTGACGTCCATTCGGAATCGGCCGGGGCGTCGGCGGGTCGCGAGTACACCGTGACCGGGCGTCGTTCCCCGTCCGCCGGCCCGACGGCCACCTGCAGCGCCACGGCGCCGCGTTCGGGTAGTACCAGCGGCGACTGGGCGATCAGCTCGTCGAGGGTGTCGTAGCCGACCTCATCGCCGGCCCGGAGGATCAGTTCCACGAACGCCGTACCGGGAACCAGGACGGAGCCCATCACGGTGTGACCCGCCAGCCAGGGGTGATCCCGCAGCGACAGCCGTCCGGTGAACAGGATCCCGCCGGCGTCGGCCAGGCCCACTGCCGCACCCAGCAGCGGATGCTCGACCGACCCCAGTCCGAGTGCGGACGGGTCGCCGTTCGACGCCGACGGTTCCAGCCAGTACCGCTGACGCTGGAAGGCGTAGGTGGGCAGGTCGACCCGCTGGGCGTGGAGACCGGCGAACACGGCGTTCCAGTCGATCGGGGAGTCGTGCAGGTGGGCCTGACCGAGCGCGGTCAGCAGCGTGACGTTTTCGGGGCGGTCCCGGCGGAGCGTGGGTAGGAGTGCCGCCGCTGGACCTTCGGTGGTCTCACCGCCTGGTCGGTCGAGCGTTTCGCGGGCGAGGGCGGTCAGGACGCCGTCCGGGCCGATTTCGAGGTAGGTCGTGACACCGGCCTGTTCGAGGTGGACGACCGCGTCGGAGAAGCGGACCTCGTGGCGGACATGACGCACCCAGTAGTCGGCGGTGCCGAGCTCGTCCGCGGAGGCCACCCGGCCGGTCAGGGTGGAGACGACCGGTATCCGGGGTGGAGCGTGGTCGAGCGTTTCCGCGACACGACGGAACTCCTCCAGCATGCCGTCCATGTGGGGGGAGTGGAAGGCGTGGCTGACCGCAAGCCGCCTGGTCCTGCGGCCCCGGGCCCGGAAATTCTCGGCGATGGCGGTGGCCGGATTCTCGTCGCCGGAGATGACGACGGAGCGCGGTCCGTTGACCGCCGCGACACCGACACCGACACCGTCGGTGCCGTCCCACGAGGCGAGCGCCGTGCGTACTTCGTCTTCCGTGCCCTCGATGGCGATCATCGCGCCGCCGGTCGGGAGGGCCTGCATGAGTCGCCCCCTGGCAGCGACGATTTTCGCCGCGTCGGCGAGGGACCAGACACCGGCGACATGAGCGGCGGCGAGCTCGCCGATGGAATGACCGGCGAGATAGTCGGGCCGGACACCCCAGGACTCCAGAAGCCGGAACAGCGCGACCTCGACCGCGAACAACGCGGCCTGGGCGAACACGGTCTGGTGGAGCAGGTCGGCGTCCTCACCCGTGTCGGTGTCCCGGGCGGCGAGGATGACGTCGCGGACGGCGTGGGTGACGTGCCCGGCGAGATTCTTGTCGAGTTCGCGGGCTGCGGCGTCGAAGGCGTCCGCGAATACCGGATGGGACTCGTGCAACTCCCGGCCCATGCCGAGTCGCTGGCTGCCCTGGCCGGTGAACAGGAATGCCAGTTTGCCCGCCGCGGCAGTGGAGCCCGCGACCACGTCCAGCGCCGTCCCGCCGCGGGCCAGTGTGCCGAGGCCGGTCAGGAATCCGTCCCGGTCCTCGGCGACCACGACCGCGCGGTGCTCGAGCACGGCCCGGGTGGTGGCAAGCGAGAACCCGACGTCGATGGGCGTGGGTCCGTCTGTTTCCGCTGCTTCGACGAACGAGGCCAGCCGTGCCGCCTGGGCGCGCAGCACCTCGGGGGACCTCGCGGACAGCACCCACGGCACCGGTCTGATGACGGTCCGCTCCGTTTCGGTCACGGACTGAGTCTGTGCCTGTGCCGGGTTGTCGTCTGTGGCGGTCTCCTGTTCGTCGGCGACCGGGGCCTGTTCAATGATCACGTGGGCGTTGGTGCCGCTCACCCCGAAGGCTGAGACCGCGGCGCGGCGGGGGTGGTCGGTTTCCGGCCATGGGCGCGCGTCGGTCAGCAGGTGCACGGCACCGGTCGACCAGTCGACGAACGGGGAGGGCTCGTCGACGTGCAGGGTCTTCGGGAGCACACCGTGCCGCATCGCCTCCACCATTTTGATCACACCGCCCACACCGGCGGCGGCCTGTGCGTGGGCGATGTTCGACTTCAGCGATCCCAGGTACAGGGGCAGGTCGTCCGGCCGGTCCTGGCCGTAGGCGGCCAGCAGTGCCTGAGCTTCGATCGGGTCGCCGAGGCGGGTGCCGGTCCCGTGCCCTTCGACGGCGTCGACCTCGCTGCCCGCCAGACGCGCGCCTGCAAGCGCTTGGCGGATGACCCGTTCCTGCGACGGGCCGTTGGGGGCGGTGAGCCCGTTGGACGCGCCGTCGGAGTTCACTGCCGAACCCCGGACCACCGCCAGTACCCGGTGGCCGTGGCGCTGTGCGTCGGAGAGCCGTTCCAGTAGCAGCAGGCCCACCCCTTCGGACCACCCGGTCCCGTCCGCCGCGGCGGCGAACGCCTTGCACCGGCCGTCCGGAGCCAGGCCGCGCTGCCGGGAGAAGTCCACGAACCCCAGTGGCGAGGTCATCACCGTGACACCGCCGGCCAGCGCCAGGTCGGATTCGCCGGTACGCAGTGACTGTGCCGCCAGGTGCAGGGCCACCAGGGACGACGAGCAGGCCGTGTCGACCGTGACCGCCGGGCCCTCGAAACCGAACGTGTAGGAGATCCGGCCCGAGGCGACGCTGCTCAGCCCACCTGTGATCAGATAGCCTTCCAGGTCATCGGGCACGTCGTGAAAACCCGCCGCATAGTCGCGGCCGGCGATTCCTGCGAAGACGCCCGTCCTGCTGCCCCGCAACGAGGTCGGGTCGATCCCGGCCCGTTCGAACAGTTCCCATGCCGTTTCCAGCAGCAGTCGTTGCTGCGGATCGGTCGCCAGCGCCTCCCGCGGCGATATTCCGAAGAAGGCCGCGTCGAACTCCGGCGCACGGGGGAGGAAGCCGCCGTGGCGTGTGTAGGTCTTACCCGTCCGATCGGGGTCCGGATCGAACAGCTCCTCAACATCCCATCCGCGGTCGGTCGGGAACTCCGAAACAGCGTCGCCGCCGCTCTCCACCAGTCGCCACAGATCCTCCGGAGATTCCACCCCTCCCGGATAGTGGCAGCTCATCCCCACGATCGCGATCGGCTCCCGCCTGCTCGACTCGACCTCGCGAAGGCGCTTCTGGGCCTGCCGGGAATCAGCGAGCGCACGCTTCAGATATTCGCGGAGTTTCTCTTCATTCGCCATTGCGGAAAAGCTCCCTCATGAAATTCTTTCTCGCGTTCCGGGCGACCTCAGGTAATCGTGCTTTCGGTGTCCATGAGCGCGAAGAGTTCGTCGTCGCTCGCCGTCTCGATGTTGATCTCGTCGTCATCGCGGGAGGCGAGGGAATTCTTTTCCCAGCGGTCGATCAGTTCCCGTAGGCGCGCGACGGCCCTGGCACGTTCGGAATCATCCGCGGTCACGGACTCCAGCGACGCCTCCAGCTGGTCCAGCGCAGCCGACGCGGATGGAAGGGCAGTCATTCCGTCTCCAGCCAGCTTGACCCGCACGTAGTCGGCGATCGCGGCTGGTGTCGGGTAGTCGAAGACCAGGGTGGCCGGTAGTTGCAGCCCCGTCGCCGCGTTCAGCCGGTTCCGCAGGTCAACCGCGGTCAGCGAGGTCAGCCCGAGTTCCCGGAACGCGCGGGTCGGGTGGATCTCACCGGTGTCGTCATGGCCGAGGACGGCGGCGGTCTCGGCCCGGATGAACTCCACCAGGGCCTCGTCGCGTTCAGGGCCTGCCAGACCGGCCAGGCGCTGGATCAGCAATGATCCTGACTGCGGCGACTCCGCGGCGAGAACCCCGTCGACGTCGCCCGACCGGGGAGCGGGTATCTCTCCCGCCCAGGACCGTCCGACGTCCAGCCAGTACCGACGGCGTTGGAAGGCATAGGTGGGTAGTGCCACCCGACGCGGGTCCAAGCCGGTGAACACTGTTGTCCAGTCGACGGGGACACCCCGCGCGTGCACCTCGGCCACCGAGATGAGGAACCGTGCGAGGCCACCCTCGTCACGGCGCAGTGACCCGGTGACGGCGGCGTTCGGGCGGTCGGTCGTGTCGAGTATCTCCTGAATGGCGAGGTTGAGGACCGGGTGCGGGCTCACTTCGACGAACACGTCGTGGCCCTGCTCGACCAGCGTGCGGATGGCGGCCTCGAAGCGGACTGTTTCCCGGAGGTTGGTGTACCAGTAGTCGGCGTCCAGTGCGACGCCGTCGACCGGTGCCGCCGTGACCGTGGAGACCAGCGGAATGGTCCCAGCCCGGGGGGTCAGCGGCGCCAGGGATTCCAGTATCTTGTCACGGATCTTCTCCATCTGTACGGAATGGGAGGCGAAGGCCACGGGAATCCGCCGGGCCCGGGCACCGGCGGCTTTGCATTCGGCGACCAGTTCGTCGAGTGCGTCGGGTTCGCCGGAGACCGAGACCGACGACGGGCTGATCACCCCCGATATCGAGATCCGGCCGTTCCACCGGGCGATCCGATTGGCCACCTCGTCCGCGGGTAGCGCGACAGCCGCCATGCCTCCCTCGCTGAGCAGGGGGAGTGCCACCTGGCTGCGTAGTGCGACGATCCGGGCGGCGTCGCTCAGGGACAGCGCACCGGCGATGTACGCGGCGGCGATCTCACCCTGACTCTGACCCACCACCGCGGCCGGTTGGACACCGAAGGAACGCCACAACTCCGCGAGTGAGATCGTCACCGCCCATAGCGCCGGCTGGAGGACGTCGACCCGGTCCAGGGACGGCGCCCCCGGCGTCTCGCGCAGGACGTCGACCAGGGACCAGTCGATGAACGGTGCCAGCGCGTCGGCGCACGCCGTGATCTGCTCGGCGAACCTCGGGGAGGAGTCCAGTAGTTCGACCGCCATCCCGGCCCACTGGGAACCTTGACCGGGGAAGACGAACACGATCTTCCCGGCGGTGTCGGCGGAGCCGCGCGCCGCGTTCGCCGCGGACTCGCCGCGCGCCAGCGCGTGCAGAGCCGCCAGGAAGCCCGCCCGTTCGTCGGTGACGACGACGGCGCGTTCCGGATGAGTGGCCCGGGTGGTGGTCAGTGAATAGGCGACGTCCGCCGGGGCGAGCTCGCCGTCGCCCTCGACATGTGCGGCCAGCCGTGCCGCCTGGGCACGGAGCGCCTCGGGGGTCTTACCGGAGATCACCCACGGCAGTGCCGTCGGCACGGGCGTGGTCGCGGCGGCGTCCCGTTCCGGTTCGTCGACGATCGGGGCCTGTTCGAGGATCACGTGGGCGTTGGTGCCGCTCACCCCGAAGGACGAGACCCCGGCGCGGCGGGGGTGGTCGGTTTCCGGCCATGGGCGCGGGTCGGTCAGCAGGTGCACGGCGCCGGTCGACCAGTCGACGAACGGGGAGGGTCCGTCGACGTGCAGGGTCTTCGGGAGCACACCGTGCCGCATCGCCTCCACCATTTTGATCACACCGCCCACACCGGCGGCGGCCTGTGCGTGGGCGATGTTCGACTTCAGCGATCCCAGATAGAGGGGCTGGTCGTCCGGCCGGTCCTGGCCGTAGGCGGCCAGCAGGGCCTGCGCCTCGATCGGGTCGCCGAGGCGGGTACCGGTGCCGTGGGCTTCGACGGCGTCGACGTCGGTGGGGGTAAGGCCCGCGTTCGTGAGGGCCTGGTGGATGACCCGCTGCTGGGACGGGCCGTTGGGGGCGGTGAGCCCGTTGGACGCGCCGTCCTGGTTCACTGCGGAGCCCCGGACCACCGCCAGTACCCGGTGGCCCAGACGGCGGGCGTCGGAGAGCCGTTCCAGGAGCAGAAGGCCCACCCCCTCACCCCAGCCCACGCCGTCCGCCGCGGCGGCGAACGCCTTGCTCCGGCCGTCCGGCGACAGAGCGCGCTGCCGCGAGAGCTCAACCCAGGCGGCCGGCGAGGCCATCACCGTCACGCCACCGGCCAGCGCCAGGTCGGACTCGCCGGTACGCAGTGACTGTGCCGCCAGGTGCAGGGCCACCAGGGACGATGAGCAGGCCGTGTCGACCGTGACCGCCGGGCCTTCGAAACCGAACGTGTAGGAGATCCGGCCGGAGGCGACACTGCCCGAAACACCGTTACCGAGGAATCCCTCAAGCGCCGGCGGAGCCTCGTCGAGCCGCGGAGCGTAGTCGTGGTACATGACGCCGGTGAAAACTCCGGTCCGGCTTCCCCGCAGCGGGGACGGGTCGATACCCGCCCGCTCGAAAACCTCCCAGGTGGTTTCCAACAGGAGGCGTTGCTGCGGATCCATCGCCAGGGCCTCACGCGGGGAGATCTCGAAGAATCCGGCGTCGAAATCTCCCGCGTCGTGCAGGAAGCCGCCATGGCGTGTGTACGACTTACCGGTCCGGTCCGGGTCCGGATCGAACAGTTCCCCGATGTCCCAGCCCCGGTCGCTCGGGAAATCCGAGACCGCGTCCCGCCCATCCGCGACCAGTCGCCACAACGCCTCCGGCGAGTCCACCCCGCCGGGAAAGCGGCAGGCCATCCCCACGATCGCGATCTGTTCGTCCGACACCGGGGCGACCGCGGCCGCGGCGGCCGGAGTGACACGGTCGTTCAAGTGATCATTCAGAAGTTTCGATCGCAGGTAGGCGGTGACCGCCGCCGGAGTCGGATAGTCGAAGGTGAGGGTGGACGGCAGCCGGAGCCCGGTGGCTGCGTTCAGGCGGTTACGCAGTTCGACGGCGGTGAGGGAGTCGAGCCCGAGTTCGGAGAAGGCGCGTTCCGCACCGAGCGTGTGTGTCCCGACGTGACCGAGGACGCCCGCCACCTCGGTGCGTACGAGGTTGAGAAGGAAGACGTCCTGTTTGGTCCCGGTAAGGCCGGCGAGATGTTGCACGACCGACGACGATCCGGTGACGGCCATCCCGGCCTGGGCGGTTCCCCGCGTGGGCCGGATCAACCCGCGCAGGAGTGGAGCTACTCCGTGTGTCGCCGCCCGGGCGCGCAGGCCCGCGATGTCGAGCGGTGCCGGCGCCAGGACCGCGTGATCGGCTGCCCGGGCGGCCCGCTGGGCGACGTCGAACAGTGCCAGGCCCTCGGCCGTGGACAACGCTCTGATTCCGGTGCGGGTGATCCGATTTCGGTCGGTCTCGTCGAGATTGCCGGTTATCCCGCTTGGATCCGACCACAGGCCCCACGCGAGCGAGGTGGCGGGCAGGCCGGCCGCGCGGCGGTGCGCGGCGAGGGCGTCCAGGAACGTGTTGGCCGCCGCGTAGTTCCCCTGGCCCGGGCTGCCGAGGACCCCGGCGACCGAGGAGAACAGCACGAATATGGCGAGATCGCTGTCCCGTGTGAGCTCGTGGAGGTTCCAGGCGGCGTCGACCTTGGGACGAAGCACCGTGTCGACCCGCTGTGGGGTCAGCGATCCGATGACACCGTCGTCGATGACGCCGGCGGTGTGGATGACCGCGGTGAGGGGATGATCGGTCGGGACCGTGGTGAGGATCGCGGCGAGGGATTCGCGGTCGGCTGCGTCGCCGGCGTGGATGGCGACCTGCGCGCCGAGTCCGGTGAGTTCGGCGTGAAGCTCGCCGGCACCGGGAGTGTCGATACCCCGCCTGCTGGTCAGGAGTAGCTGTCTGACGCCGTGTTCGGCGACCAGATGCCGCGCGAGCGCGGCGCCGAGTGCCCCGACACCGCCGGTGATCAGTACCGTGCCGTGCGGGTCCCACGGGTCGGTCCGGCGGTTGGGGACATGATGGCCGGTGCCGGTGCCGGTGCCGGTGCCGGTGCCGGTGCCGGTGCCGGTGCCGGTGGCCGGGACCCGGGCGAGGCGCGGCACATGCACGGCACCGACCCGGATGGCGAGCTGTGGTTCGTCAGCGCTGCCAGCGGCCAACGCCGCCGGCAGCGCGGCGACGGACTCCTCGCTGTCGTCGACGTCGAGCAGGATGATCCGGCCGGGATGTTCGGACTGGGCCGAACGGACCAGGCCCCAGACGGGAGCGGTCGCCAGGTCCGGCGCTTCGTTCCCGACGGCTACCGCACGGCGGGTGATCACCGCGAGCCGTGACGTCGGGGGCCCCGGGTGAGCGAGCCATGCCTGTATCCGGGTGAGTACCCGGTGGGCTGTGGCGTGCGCCGCATGGACGACATCCCGACCGTCCACTTCCGGGATGCCGGAGACGAGGAACAGGTCGGATGCGGCCCCGCTGGTCGGCGTGGTGAGGTCGGCGACCAGCAGGGTCTCGATGCCGGCCGGCCGCAGCACGCAACCCAGCGTCTGCTCGTCGGCCGCAAGGATTCCTACCGGTCCTGTCCCCCCGGATGGCGGGTCCGGCGGGATGATCGTGGTCCAGTCGAGACGGAACAGGGCGTCCCGGTGTACCGGGCGCGCGGCGTCCAGCTGTTCAGCCGAGACCGGCCGTGCCACCAGCGAGCCGATGGAGATCACAGGCGCGCCGGTCACATCGGCAGCCTGGACGGAGAAGGCCTGCGAACCGGCATCGGATAGCCGTACCCGCAACGCCGATGCGCCGGAGGAATGCAGGCGTACATCCGTCCATGCGAACGGCAGCCGGCTGTGTCCCTCGGGATTGTCACGCGATCCGCTGCCGGCGGCATGCAGCGCGGCGTCGAGCAGCGCCGGGTGTACGCCGAAGGACGCGGCGTCAGCCTGCAGTTCGTCGGGGAGAACGACCTCGGCGAAGATCTCCCGGTTGCGTCGCCATGCGGCGCGCAGCCCCTGGAACAGCGGTCCGTACGGCAGGCCGGCCGTTGCCAGATCCCGGTAGATCTCCCCGACGTCGACCGGGGCCGCACCCTGCGGGGGCCATTCGCTCAGCGACCCGGGGACCTGGGCCTCCGGCGGCGCGGAGACATCATGATCGCGTCCTATCCGGCCCTCTGGAGTGGACGAGGTCTCTGCTACGCCGGTACCGA
This sequence comes from Frankia sp. Cppng1_Ct_nod, assembly GCF_920656135.1. Taxonomy (NCBI): domain Bacteria; kingdom Bacillati; phylum Actinomycetota; class Actinomycetes; order Frankiales; family Frankiaceae; genus Frankia; species Frankia sp. Cppng1_Ct_nod. The sequence goes on from NZ_CAKKTK010000088.1 coordinate 12,059, forward strand.
GAAACCCACTGGCGTGCCGGGTCCATTCGGTGTCCGCGGCGGCCTCCCGGGAGCGTGAGTACACGGTGACCGGGCGCCGGCTCGCCTGCCGCTCCGGTGCTCCAACTGCCACCTGTACCTGCACTCCGCCGTGTTCCTGCAGGATCAGCGGCGATTCGATGATCAGTTCTTCCAGAACGTCGCAGCCGACCTCGTCGCCGGCGCGGATCGCCAGTTCCACGAATGCCGTACCTGGAACGACGAGTGCCCCGTGCACAACGTGATCGGCCAGCCACGGATGCGTCCGTACGGACAGGCGCCCCGTGAACAGGAACCCGTCCACGCCGGCCAGACCGACCGTCGCACTGAGCAGCGGATGCCCGGCCGATCCCAGACCGAAGGCGGAGAGGTCCCCGCTCGCCGGTGACAGCTCGATCCAGTACCGCTGGCGTTGGAAGGCATACGTCGGCAGTTCCACCCGCCGCGGGTTCAGGCCGGCGAACACCGCGTTCCAGTCCACGGTGGTGCCATGGGCGAAGGCGTGGGCCAGCGAGTGCAGGAGCGTGACGGGTTCAGGGCGGTCACGACGCAGTACAGGCGCGAACACCGGCGTTGTGGTCTCCGCGCCGCCGGAGTGTTCGGCGAGTGTTTCCTGTGCCATGGCGGTCAGCACACCGTCCGGGCCGAGCTCGAGGTAGGTGGTGACGCCGGCGGTTTCCAGGTGGCGGACGACGTCGGCGAACCGGACCGTGCGGCGGACGTGGCGTACCCAGTATTCGGCGCTGCCGAGCTCCTCGGCGCCGGCGATGCCCCCGGTCAGGTTGGAGACGACCGGAATCTGCGGTGGATGGTAGGAAAGCCCTTCGGCCACATGCCGGAACCCGTCCAGCATGCCGTCCATCCGGGAGGAGTGGAAGGCGTGGCTGACCTGCAGCCGTTTGGTTTTGCGGCCGGATCTGTCGAACTCGCGGGCGATGTCGACCGCCAGGTTCTCGTCACCGGAGATGACGACCGAGGTGGGTCCGTTGACCGCCGCGATGCCGATGGCGTCGCCCGCGTTCCGCCCGGAGATTGCGGTGAGAACTTCTTCCTCGCCCGCCTGGATGGCGATCATCGCGCCGCCGGTGGGAAGGGCCTGCATGAGCCGGGCGCGTGCGGCGACGAGCGCGGTCGCGTCGGTGAGCGACAGCACCCCGGCGACGTGTGCGGCGGTGAGTTCGCCGATGGAGTGCCCGGCGACGAAGTCCGGCCGCACCCCCCAGGACTCGAACAGCCGGAACAGCGCGACCTCGACCGCGAACAGCGCCGTCTGGGTGAACACCGTCTGGTGCAGCAGGCCGGTGTCCTGCGTGTCGAACACGACGTCACGGACCGGGCGGTCCACCCACCCGGCCAGGTGCCGGTCCAGTTCGGTGGTCGCGGCGTCGAACGCGGCCGCGAACACCGGATAGGTCTCATACAGCTCACGGCCCATGCCGGGACGCTGGCTGCCCTGTCCGGTGAACAGGAAGGCCAGCTGCGCTCGGGCACCGGCCGCGTTGCCCACGACCACGCCCGGCGTCGATCCGCCGTGGGCCAGAGCCTGCAGCCCAGCGAGGAATCCGTTCTGATCCCCGGCCACCACCACCGCGCGGTGCTCGAACAGTGCGCGTGTGGTTGCCAGCGAGTAGGCCACGTCCACCGGGCTGCTCTCGTCCGTGAGGACGGAAGCCAGACGTGCGGCCTGGTCGCGCAGCGCGTCCGGGGTTCGCCCGGACAGCACCCACGGCAGCGCCACCGACGTCGCAGGCAGCGGATCATCGTCCTGTTCCGCCGGTTCTTCGGTGTCCGGGGCCTGTTCGAGGATGATGTGGGCGTTGGTGCCGCTCACCCC
>NZ_CAKKTK010000088.1:14296-18982 GCF_920656135.1 Frankia sp. Cppng1_Ct_nod
CAGGACCGTTCGGCGCGGTCAGTCCGTTCGACTCGCCGTCCTGATTCACCGCGGAGCCGCGCACCACCGCGAGCACCGGGTGGCCGCGACGTTGCGCTTCGGAGAGCCGTTCCAGCAGTAGCAGCCCGACGCCCTCGGCCCATCCGGTCCCGTCCGCTGCCGCCGCGAAGGCCTTGCAGCGGCCGTCGGCCGACAGGCCCCGCTGCCGGGAGAACTCCACGAATCCCTGCGGCGAGGTCATCACCGTCACTCCACCGGCGAGTGCCAGGTCGCACTCGCCCGCGCGCAGTGACCGCGCGGCCAGGTGCAGGGCCACCAGGGACGACGAGCAGGCCGTGTCGACGGTGACAGCCGGACCCTCGAAACCGAATGTGTAGGAGATCCGGCCCGACGCGACACTACTTGCGTTACCGATATTCAGGTAGCCTTCCAATGTCTCGGGTATCCGGTTCAGGCGGGCGGCGTAGTCCTGCCCGTTCATACCGGCGAAGACCCCGGTATTCGTTCCGCGCAGCGACGACGGGTCGATACCAGCCCGCTCGAACACCTCCCATGCCGTCTCCAGCAACAACCGGTGCTGCGGATCGGTCGCCAACGCCTCCCGCGGTGAGATTCCGAAGAATTCGGCATCGAAATCGGCCACATTGTGCAGGAATCCGCCGTGCCGTGTGTAGGATCTACCGACCCGGTCCGGATCCGGGTCGAACAGTTCCTCGACATCCCAACCGCGGTCGGTCGGGAAGTCCGAGACCGCGTCCCTTCCGGCCGCGACCAGCTGCCACAGATCCTCCGGTGACTCCACCCCACCCGGTAGCCGGCAGGCCATTCCCACGATCGCGATCGGCTCCCGCTGCCCGGCCTGTGTCTCCCGCAGCTGTTCACGAGTCTCGTGTAGCTCGGCGGTCACCCGCCGCAGGAGGTATCGGATCTGATCGTCGCTCATGTTTCTACTTTCTTTCTTCTGTGGGACGGCGGTCAGGAGATTCCGAGTTCGTTACCGATGAAGCTGATGAGCTCGTCGTCGGTCGCGCCGGAGAGCGCGTCGGCGATCTCTGCCGCACCGGAAGCGCGGGCACCACCACTCCATACCGCAGCCAGTTCCTGGAGGCGGGCGGCTATCGCCGCCCGTGCCGGCTCATCCGCGGAAAGAGAGGAAAGAGAGGATTCCAGCGTGTTGATCGAGCTCAGGACCGCCGGCACCGTCGTGTTCGCCCGGGACAGCAGCTCCGAGCGCAGGTGGTCGACCAGCGTTGCGGGCGAGGGGTGGTCGAACACCACGGTGGTCGGCAGCCGCAACCCGGTCGCGGCGCTCAGGCGGTTGCGGAATTCCACCGCCGTGAGTGAGTCGAATCCCTGGTCGCGGAATGTCCGGGCAATGTCGACAGCGTCCCCGGATGCGTGCCCCTGTACTGCGGCGACCTGGGTCCGGACGAGTGTGAGGAGTATTTGCCGCTGCTGTGAATCGGGTACCCCGGTCAGCTGCCGGATCAGGCTCTCCGATGTTGCATCGGCCGGTTCGGCCGCATCGTCGCCGTCCGCCTCGCGGAGCGTCCGCGCGATCTCGGTGAGTTCGCTCAGCAGCGGGTTCCTCCGCGTCCGGAAGAATGTTTCCCAGGTGGCCTCGCAGATGACCAGATTGGTTTCCTCGTGGTCGAGTGCCTGCCCGAGAGCGGTGACAGCAAGTTCCGGTGCCATCGGGGAAAGTCCGTGGCGGCGGAACTGTTCGGAGATGTCGGGATCGGCGATGCCGTCGCCGCCCCAGTGCCCCCACGCTATCGATGTGGCGACCAGCCCGTGTGCCCGCCGGTGGTCGGCGAGGGCATCCAGGAATGCGTTACCCGGCGCATAGTTTCCCTGCCCGACGATACCGCAGACACCCGCGAGTGAGGAGAAGAGCACGAACGCCGACAGCTCCATTTCCCTGGTCAGTTCGTGCAGGTTCAGGGCACCTTGAGCCTTCACCCGCAGTACCCGGTCCATCTGCTGGGTGGTCAGGGATGAAAGCAGGGCGTCGTCGAGGACGGCCGCCGTGTGCACCACCGCGGTCAGCGGATACGCCGCGGGCACCGAGGCCAGCACGTCCGCGAGCGCGCCGCGGTCGGCCACGTCGCACGCGGCGATCGTGACCTTCGCGCCGAGAGCGTTCAGCTCAGCCTCCAGCCCGACCGAACCGGGGGCCTCGCGGCCTCGGCGGCTGATCAGCAACAGGTGTTCTGCACCGTTGCCCGCGAGCCAGCGCGCGACGTGACCGCCGAGCGCACCGGTTCCACCCGTGATCGCAACTGTGCCCCGCGGTTCCCAGCCGCCTGCCCGGGGCGCATCGTCCAGTGGCGCGCGCACCAGCCGCCGCGCGAGAAGACCGGATGGGCGGACGGCAACCTCGGTCTCGTCGCACAGCCCGCCGAGCGCGGTGGTCACCTGCGCCAGGACCTGTTCGTCCGCGGTCGCCGGCAGGTCGATCACACCGCCCCAGCGCCCCGGGCTCTCGGCGGCGAGGATCCCACCCAGACCCCACAGAAGCGCCTGAAGCGGATTGGTCACCGGATCGGACGGCCCGGTCGACACGGCTCCGCTGGTCGCGAACCACAGCGGCGCGCTGACGCCCGAGTCGTCGAGCGCCTGGATGAGCGCGACGTTGGCGGCAGCCCCCCACGGAACAGCCGCATGGACCGGATGAGGCTCCTCGGCCAGTGCCAGCAGCGAGAGCACACCGACTACCGGCCGGTCGGCTGAGGTCCCGGCACCGTCGCGGGTCTCGCCCAGATGTGCCGCCAGGCGTTGTCGATCGGAGTCCGCCGCGCTCACCACGATCTGGTGGATGTACGCACCCCGGTCGGCCAGAGCCCGGCTGACGGACCGCACCCGTTCGGTTCCGGTATGGCTGTCGGGAATCACCAGCAGCCAGGTTCCCGAGAGCGCTCCGGGGACCCGGCCATCGGTGGACACCCCGCGTACGGCCCGCCAGACAACGCGGTACCGCCAGGAGTCAACGGTGGCGTGGACACGGCGCTCGTCCCACCACGACGCCAGGGCGGGCAGCACGGCACCCAGCGAGGTCCGGCGTTCGGGGTCGGGGATGCTCAACGTGGCGGCCAGCCCGTCGAGGTCCTGACGTTCGACGGTTTCCCAGAAACGGGCGTCCACCAGGTCGCGTCGATCGACGCGGTCGGCCGACCCGGCAGTGTCCTGCGAGGAGTCCAGCCAGTACCGCCGGTGTTGGAAGGCGTACGTCGGCAGTTCCACCCGCTGCGGGTTCAGGCCGGCGAACACCGCCTCCCACTCGACCGCGACGCCGTGGATGCGGGCGTGGCCGAGAGCGGTGATCACGGTGACGGGTTCGGGGCGGTCGCGGCGTAGTACCGGGACGAGCGTCGGTGCCTTCCGCCCGTCCTGTTCGGTGAGCGATTCCTGCGCCATGGCGGTGAGCACGCCGTCCGGGCCGAGCTCGAGGTAGGTGGTGACGCCGAGGGCTTCCAACCGGCGGACGCCGTCGGAGAAGCGGACCGTGTGCCGGACGTGCCGTGTCCAGTATCCGGTGTCGCCCAGTTCTTCGGCGGTGGCGATTTCGCCGGTGAGGTTGGAGATGATCGGAATCACCGGCGGGGCGTAGGACAGACCATCGGCTATCCGGCGGAACTCGTCGAGCATCCCGTCCATCCGGGAGGAGTGGAAGGCGTGGCTGACCCGCAACCTCCTGGTCTTGCGTCCTCGGCCCTCGAAGGTGTCGGCGATCCGCAGGGCGTGTTCCTCATCGCCGGATATGACGATCGATCCGGGTCCGTTGACGGCGGCGATTCCCACGCGGTTTTCATGATCGGCCAGCGCGGCGAGCATCTCCTCCTCGCCCGCCTGGATGGCGATCATCGCGCCGCCGCTGGGAAGGGCCTGCATGAGCCGGGCGCGTGCGGCGACGAGCGTGGCCGCGTCGGGAAGGGTCAGGACGCCCGCGACGTGTGCGGCGGTGAGTTCGCCGATGGAGTGCCCGGCGAGGAAATCGGGTCGGATCCCCCAGGATTCGAGCAGTCGGAACAGCGCGACCTCGACCGCGAACAGCGCCGTCTGGGTGAACACCGTCCGGTGCAGAATTCCGGTGTCCCCGGTTGCGAACACGACATCGCGAATTTTATGATCAACATAACCGGCCAGGTGCCGGTCCAGTTCAGCGCACACCGTGTCGAACGCCTCGGCGTATACCGGGTACCTTCCGTGCAGCTGTCGTCCCATGCCGACCCGCTGGCTGCCCTGTCCGGTGAACAGGAAGGCCAACCTGCCCGTCCCTGCGGACGAGCCCGCGATCACATTCGGTGGGGTCTCGCCACGGGCCAGGGCGTCGAGACCGGCGGCGAAGCTCTCCCGGCTGTCGGCCACCACCACCGCGCGGTGCTCGAACAGTGCGCGTGTGGTGGCCAGGGAGTAGGCGACGTCGACCGGGTCAGGCCCGGCGTCACCGTCGATGAACGTTGCCAGCTGCCCGGCCTGGGCGCGAAGGGCTTCAGGCGATCGGGCGGACACGACCCACGGCAGAGCCATCGGGACGGGCGTGCCGGGTCCGGTCGTGGCCGGCGACGGGGCGACGGTGGTTTTCCGCGCGTCATCGTAGGCCGCTCCGGGGGATCGCGTCGGTCCAGGTTCTTCGGTGTCCGGGGCCTGTTCGAGGATGATGTGGGCGTTGGTGCCGCTGATGCC
>NZ_CAKKTK010000089.1:0-18221 GCF_920656135.1 Frankia sp. Cppng1_Ct_nod
GGGGCCGAGCCGGGTGAGCCGGCACTCAGGACGCGTACTGCCGGGCCTGGAGATCGAACAGCTCGCGTACAGGCCACCGCGGGTCATCAGCTGCTCGTGCGTGCCCTCGTCGAGGATGCGCCCGCGCTCCAGGACGTAGACGCGGTCGGCGTGCCGGACACCGGCAAGCCGGTGCGTGATCAACAGGACCGTCCGCCCCTCTGCGAGATCGCGGATCGAGGAGAAGAGCTGGCTTTCGGCGCGGGCGTCCAGAGCTGTCGACGGTTCGTCCCCGATCAGGATCGGGGCTTCCCGGTATACCGCCCGCGCACACGCGATCCGTTGCCACTGTCCACCGGACAGGTCGTGACCGGCGTTGTACTGGCGGGCGAGCAGGGTGTCGTAGCCGTTCGGAAGCTCGCTTATCGCCGTGTCGGCCTCGGTGGCCCGTGCGGCGGGGACGACACTGTCCGGGCCGTCCTTACCGAGGCGGCGGATGCGTCCGACCACGATGTTCAACCGTGCGGACATCGGCCATTGCGTGTACTCCTGCGAAATGATCGCGATCTGCTCCCGGATGTTGTCCGGGTCGACCTCGGCGAGATCGACATCATCCCAGGTCACCCGTCCGGAGTCCGGATCGTACAACCCGGCGAGGACCTTCGACAGCGTCGACTTGCCACTGCCGTTCTCTGCGACCAGTGCCACGACCTCGCCGCGGCCGGTCCGGATTGCCGGCACCGCCGTGCCTGAGGCGACCAGTGGCATCAGCCCGGCGTCGAGTAGCAGGACCAACGCCACATACACCGCCGCGATCACTGTTCCCGCGAGCGCGTCACCGGTAAGGCGGAACATCGCCTGCCGGCGTCCGACCCGGACCTGTTCGGCTTCCTGTTCCAGCGCGATGGCCGTGTACTCGTCGAGCAGGAAGTCCCCGAGGACGAACGAAGGCACCTCGGCGGCCGCGTCCCGGCTCGTCAGAAAGGACGCGAGCAGATGGGCGCGTCGCAGCTGGCGGATGCGGGCGAGGAGAGGCGTACCCGACCCGGGCTGAACGTATCGACGCCCATCCCTGCGGGATGATCGACACGGCTAGGAGCGGTAACAGGACCGGATGCGGCACGCCCAGCACACCGCTGTTGCCGTGTCGGTGTGTGTCGTACCGGTCACGATGTCGGCGGTTCTACCGCGCTGGTCCGGGATGTTTGACCCGCTGTCATCGCTACCGGTAGCGATTTCGCGACCGTTCACAGCGTTCAGGATGAACGGCCTTCTCGATGCCGCTGGGTGGATGTCGCCAGGAGGGCGGAGGCTTCTACGAGGCGCGACGCCCCTGATCACGCCTTTTCGCGACTACCATGACACGAACGGTGAGGGTGTTGGCGTCCACCTGGTAGAGGATCCGCCACTCCGAACCGGACGCCTCCCACATGGTGGAGCGCGACTCCGGCAGTGGATTCCCGGCCTTACGTGGATCGTTGCGCAGCGGACCGGTGAGGAAGCGGCGGATCTCGCCGGCTGTCCGGTCCGGCAGCCGTTCCAGGTCGCGCTCGGCCGACGCTGAGACGATCACCTCGTGCCGGGTGCTCATGCGGCCCCGCCGGGTGTCGGTGCGCCCGGTGGGCACGGTGGGCACGGTGGGCACGGTGGGCACGGTGGCCGTGTGCGTGTCGGGTTGTCCACGACGTGATCGTAGAAGTCTTTCCCGCCGGCTGTCGGATGTTCTGGTGGCCGCGGGTTCCCGCCCGTCGGGCGGCGTGCCGCCAGGTCACCGCTAGCCACGGGATGACCGCTGGCCACGGGATGACCGCGTCGGTGCCGCCGGTTGTAACCGGATGTGCGCTATGGAGCTGACGAGACCATCCGACGGATGCTGGCGGACACGACGGTCTGGGCGGTGGTGGGACTGTCCGAGAACACCTCCCGGGTCGCCTACTCGATCGCGGGCTATCTGCGCGCGCACGGCAAACGGGCCATCCCGGTTCATCCGTCGAAGCCCGTGGTCGCGGGCGAGCAGGGTTATGCCACGTTGAGTGACATCCCGTTCCCGGTGGATGTCGTGGACCTGTTCGTCCGGTCCGAGTTGGTCGGCCCGGTCGTGGACGAAGCCATCGGCATCCGGGCCGGGGGCATCTGGATGCAGCTCGGTGTCCGAGACGTTGATGCCGCGGCGCGTGCGCAGGCCGCCGGCCTGCCGGTCGTCATGGACACATGTCCACGGATGGAGGCGCCCCGGCTGATCGGCTGGCGCGGCTGAATCCCGGAGGTCACCGCTGCGAGGGCGCCACCGCAGGTAGCAACGGGGGCGTCGGTGAGGCGTCGCGGTCGTGTGCGATCGCCCGGAGCGCGAGCGCGGCGGCTGGGGGGAACAGCACCAGCGTCGGCAGCAGGTACCGGTAGTCGAAACACACCGTGGTCGACGGGATGACCAGCAGGGCCATGCCTGCGGTCACCAGCAGCGCGCAGTCGGCCCGGATCCGCCGGTCTTCGGCATGCCGGTCTGCGTCGCACAGGCCGACAGCCGATCCCCGGGGCTTCCGGCGGCGCGAAGGCCATGGTCGTGGTTTCTTCGGCCGACGACGGGACACCGCGGCGACACCGAGCACGGCCATGGCGCCGAGCGCCGGCCCCGGGGTGAAGCCGTAGCGCTGGTAGGCCCGTAGGAACGCGGCCGGCCCGGGGGCGACGGCACGGGCGACCCGCCCGCCGTTGAAGGTCATCAGCGGTGCGTTGTTGTGCCAGTAGGCGGGCACCGGGTCGGCGGGGAACTGCCAGGTGCCGACGTACCAGTCGCGTGGTCCGACCCATCGGCCCGGCGTGAAGTAGTGAGCGACCTCGCCGGTCACCATCCGTGTGTAGTCCACCGGCTGGTGCCGGATGACCTGGTGGGCGAAATCGGCCAGGACAGCCTCCTTCTCCCCGTCGGGAACGCTGATGGTGAACCGGGGGCTGTTGTGGTTCCACACGTAGTAGTTCGGGCCTGGGCGTTCACGCGGCGGATGGGGTGAGCACAGCTGGCGTGCCTGCGCGGTGAGGTCGAGACGCGCACAGTCGGCGATCGGCGCGACCCGGCCGTAGAGCCAGTACGTGTCGCCACCGGTCAGCGCGTAGGTGCCGTGGGCGGAGTGGAACCAGGATGCGTACCCGATCAGTGGCACGGCCAGTACCCCGGTGAATGCGACCGACCGTGACCATCCGAACCGCCGAACGAGGATGTAGACCAGCGCGAGCATCCCCAGGGCGACGCCCACCGTACGGACGAGGGATGCCAGTGCCAGGCACCCACCGGCGAACCCGCAGGCCCACAGCGACGGTCTGGGCGCCCACAGAAGGGCGACCACCCCCGCGACCACCAACGCCTCGAACAGTGTCTCCGCCATGACGAAGTGCTCGATGTCCATCTGGTAGGCGTCGAGCAGTACCGGTGCCGCCGCGAGTGCCGCCACCGGACGGGCCACCCCCCGGTGCGCCATCAGCGCGTAGACGGCGAGTCCCAGCGCGACACCTGTGGCGTGCTGGACGGCGGGGACGACCCACAACCGGCCCGTTGCGGACAACGCGCGCAGCAGCAGCGGATAGCCCGCGGGCCGGACGGGGTCGGGTACCAGGGGTCTGGCGAGCCGCAGGTAGGCGTAGGAGTCACCGGAGAACTCAAGCGCCGGCCGGTAGGCGGCCATGGCCAGCACCCGCAGGGCGCCGGCCATGGCAACCAGGACCGCGATCAGAGCGTGCCGCCGCAGCGGGCCCGGCCCGGACAGGTCCGGCAGAGAAGAGCCCGGCCCGGGCAGGTCCGGCCGCGAGACGTTCACCGGCACGCCGTCGTCGATGTCAGCCTGGAGCGGTGTCAGACCGAAGCAGCCGGCTCGGCGGTCGCCACGGCCGTGGTCGTCCGCGTATACCGGCCTGCCGGCTGGTATACGCCTGTCGGGTCGGCCGCGAGCATCCGCAGGACGAACGAGCCGAACATGGTCTGCGCGCCGACCACCATCAGTGTCATCGCCAACAGGGCCGGACGCATCTCGTTGAGCGGTCCCAACGCATTCGTGATCCAGCCGACCAGTACAACGGCGTCGATGGCGAGACCGGTGGTGAACAGTGCGGCACCGACCACGGGCCCACGCTCCAGGCTGAACCACCGGCGGAGCACCGACACGGCCCAGCGGTCACGGCTCGCCCGGACGCCTGCCCGCCCGGCCGCCAGATCGCGGACGTCGGCGAGGACGCCGAGCATGACCGCCTGCCAGCCCAGGATCGCGAGCAGGGCGAGCAGGACGCAGATACGCACGTCGAGATGGTGGAAGCCGACGCCCGGGGCACCGGGAAGCAGGACAAGCTGCCCGAGGAGTCCTAGAAGGATCATGGTGAGGCCGGGTAGGACGAAGCGGTGGCGTGGCGTGAGCCGCAGTGAGAACCGCGACCGGCGCGAGCCGCCGCGCGCCGAGTGCGAAGTGGGCGCACCGCCGCGGGAGTTGGAGGCGAGGGGAACCTCCACGGTCCGAAGCTCGGCGCGGGCTGCCGCGATGACGAGCTGTGCCGCGAGTTCCATTCCCTCACGGCGCAGATCCATCCGAAGATACGCCGCGCGCGTGAAGGCCCGCATTCCGGAATGCCCGTCCGGGGACGGCACGTCGAACACCCGGTTACGCATACCGGTGAACACCGGATTACCGCTGTGCGTACGCGGCCAGGATATGACGCGGGCCCGGCGGGAGGATCGGGGAGCCAGGACGTAGTCGGCATCGTCGGCCTGAAGCGGTGCGACAAGTCGCCCGATGTGGCGGAAGTCATCGGAGACGGTCAGGTCCGCCATCACCAGGAATTTCCCGCGGGCGACGGCGAAGCCGGTCAGGCAGGCGTGACCGAAACCACGTCGCGGCTCCCGTATCACCCGCGCGCCCGCCTTCTCGGCCACCTCCGCCGTGGTGTCGGTCGAACCGTTGTCGACGACCACCACCTCCGCGGTCAGTCCTGTGCAGGCCAACCCCGCCAGTGCCTTCGCGACGCGGATCCCGATGGATGCCTCCTCGTTCAGGCACGGCATGACAATGGATATCTCTGTTCCATGTTTGCCAAAAGATCTATCTGAATAATCTGAATATGCTGCTCTGGTGGGCTTGCGTCGACCGCCCGTCAGGTCGTGCAGGGGTAGGTCCATCGGGATGGTCGAAGTGATCGCCGCGTCACCGCGGGTCGACGTCGTGCTGCAGTCGTTCAACGTCGTGCTCTCCTGGGTAACCGTGGTGGAAGCACCGGGATGCACCGTCGCCTCACCCCTAGCAACGTGGCTGGGTGCACATCTGTAAAGGGTCCCAGGAAAACGTACCGAAGGTGTTTTCCGACCATCAGTCGGCATCGTCATATCCGGTATCTGTCACCAGACGGTTCCAAAGAGGTGGCAGGCCGAACCGGTGACTGTCGCAGCCATGATGCGACCGGTTACGAAGAGCGCCGGGCTGCGACCTTCACCTCGTTCGGCCCCTTCCCGGGTCCAGTACCACGCACACCGCCGATCAGGCCAGGTCGATGTGACGTCCGTTACCCGGGGGCGTAATCTTCTGTGACTGTGCGAGGAGTAACAGTTTCTGGAGATCCATCGACAAGGACGTCGGCGAGTCCACCAGTACCCACCGAGTCCCGCCTACCAGCCCCGGCGTGTTGCCGGCATCAGCCGACCTGCCCGTCCGCCGCCGGTCCCGACCGGGACGCCGCGCGGGTGACGATTCGGCACTGCGATCAGGGCTGGAGTCTGTTGTGTAACGGGGTGATTCTTTTTGACGACACCGGAGAGATTCTGCCAACAGGGGGCATCGTCGAACCACGGCGGGTACTCCCAAGGATCATGAGCACGACCACCGCGCCGGTCACCATTCGGCAGCCGATGGCCCTACCGGCGCCACGCATCCGAACTGCCTGACGCGAACCGTCGTCCTCGGACCGCCGTCACCGGTCGGCGGCGGGCCGTCGACGGCGCTCGTCCGATCGTCTCGGTGGTGTCCGCTGTCGACCGGGCTGTCTTCACCCGGATCACCAGCGTGCGGCCGTTGCTCGACCCGGTTCTGCCCAAACTGTCGCGAGCCGCCGACCACAGCCTGCTGTGGTGGATGATCGCGGGCGCCCTGGGCGTGAGGAGGGGACGGCACCGCCGAGCGGCACTGCGGGGCGTCATCGCCCTCGGCCTGGCGAGTGCGACCGCCAACGGACCGGCCAAGGTGGCGTTCCGCAGGCGTCGCCCCAGCCTGCACGGCGTGCCGTTGGTCCGCCGGCTCCGCAGGGAACTCGTCACCTTCTCGTTTCCCTCCGGGCACTCGGCATCGGCAGCCGCGTTCGCGATCGCGGTGGCTGTCGACGCACCCGGTGCCGCGGTTCCGGTCGGGATTCTCGCGGGCGCGGTCGCCTTCTCCCGGGTCTACGTCGGCGTCCACTACCCGAGTGACGTCGTCGCCGGCGTCGCCATCGGAGCGTCGGCCGCCGCGCTGACCACCAGGGTGCTGCCGCGGCTCAGCTCACGTCTACCACGGCCGCCGCGCTGACCACCAGGGTGCTGCCGCGGCTCAGCTCACGTCTACCACGACCGCCGCACGTCCGATGACCGACCGGTCTGCCGATCGTTGTTGTGCCGGTCCTGGAGCGGGACGAGGGTATGCAGTGGCGCGGTCAGGCTGGCCACGATGTCGGGGTTGAGGATGTCCTGGACGAGCAGGGCACATGCGAGATCCGCGCAGAGTTCCATGACCCGCTGGTCGGAGCCGGCGTCCTCCAGGTTGATCATTTTGTGGCAGGACGGGCACAGGCGCCAGAAGCCCTCGGCGGCGCTGCGCCGGACCAACGTCCACACCCGGCGGCGTCCGGTGCGGACGGCACTGTCGAACGCGACCTCCATCGCGTCCCGGTGCGCAAGCTCGTCGCGGGTGAGCACGGTGACCAGCAGCCCGTCGTAGACCCGGAGGCTGTCCGGGTCGTGGCAGCGCCGTGCCAGGACCGGCAGCGCGGCGAGGACGCGTTTGACCTCGGACCCGAACGGACCCAGATCCGGCTCGTGGCCCCGGCCGCGGGGGTAGACGGTACGCCACGGCCGGATCAACGCGGTGTACTCCGACCGGGCAAGGATCGGTCTGGCGTACGCGGCCGCAATCGCGTCCCGGACCGCCTTGAGCGCGGTCGCGGTGACACCCGGATCGACCGTCACGTAGTTGTCGATGCCCGCGAGGTCGTCGGCGTAGATGGCCGAGAGCGCGTCGAACGCGGCGAGAACCTCGACGACGAGGGGCGCGTCCGGCGAGAGCGCCTTGTCGCGCGCAACGGCAAGCTGTGGCGTGTTGCGCCAGGCCGAGGCCAGCTCGCCGAGTTCGGTGTCACTCGTGTGCACCAGCTGCGCCAGGATGGCGAGGATACCCCGCAGGTTCGGGTGGTCCTCCAGCCGGTCAATCCGACGAGAGCGCAGAATCATGTCAGTTTCCCGTTCCCGTTCCCGGGCTGGGAGCGGGCCATGTCACGGCCTCGCATCCTGGTGATGGCGTTGAGTGATGTTTGTCTTCCTGGTAACCGATGGCATCTGTCGCCCGTGGCTGTCGGCAGCCGTCACATCGCCTCCTCGCGAGGCTCTCACGTCGTGCCTGGGGCTGGTGGCCTGCCGCAGGCCTCGGGGGTCGGTAGGGCCAAAGGGGTACCGGCCTTCGTTGCGTCCGACTCGGATCTTAGCGGTTGGGACCGTCCCGGCATCGAAGCCGGGACGACCACGTTGGACCATGGTCTGGTGGCATGTAGGTCGGGCACGCCCAACGGTAACCGACATGCCGACACTAGCCGCACCGATGGTAGCGGCACAATGCAGGTGACCAACGGGAATGAGGCGAGAACGACTGTGACCGATATCTCGACGTCGCGGGGAACGGTGGCCGCCGTCCGGCGCGCGGACAGCCGGGCCGTGACGCGGAATGCCTGGCTGGACTCGCGCCACTCGTTCGCGTTCGGTCGACACTACGATCCCGCCAACACCCACTTCGGTCTGCTTCTGGTCAGCAACGACGACCACGTCGCGCCCGGTGGCGGCTTCGGCACCCATCCCCATCGGGACATGGAGATCGTGACCTGGGTCCTTGCGGGTGAGCTTCTGCACACGGACTCCACGGGAACCCGCGGTGTGCTCCGCCCAGGGCTCGCCCAGCGGATGAGCGCAGGTACCGGGATTCTGCACGCGGAGATGAACGCGGCCCCGTGCCCGTCCGGTGCGGACGCGGAGCGTTCCGGCGACGACGGGTGCGTCCCGGGAGATCCTGGCACGGTTCACTTCGTCCAGATGTGGGTGGTCCCCGACACCGCGGGGATCACGCCCGGCTACGCCCAGATGGACGTGACCGACGCGCTTGCCGGTGGCGGTCTGGTGGCGGTCGCCGGCGGCCCGGGTTCGGGGGCTGCGATCGACATCCGACAGAAGAACGCGGTGCTGTGGGCGGCTCGCCTCCCCGAGGCCGGATCGGTGTCGTTGCCGTCCGCGCCCTGGGTGCACCTGTTCGTCGCGCGCGGAGCCGTCACGCTGGAGGGTTCCGACGAACTCGCCACCGGTGACGCAGCCCGGATCAGGGGATGCGACGGGCTGGCGGTCGGCGCCGTGGGCGGGCCGGCGGAGATCCTTGTCTGGGACATGCACGCCGCTCTGGGGCGATAGTGCCGGGGGCGGCCTACTCGTCGCCACCCGGCACCATCCACGGCGCGATCATGGTTTTTCCTGCGCCGCCGGAGGCCTGGGCTTGGCTACTCGGCCTGTCCGTCACGCAGTTCGTAGCGGCGGATCGCATCCTCGACCACGGCTGCCTTGAGCGCGCCGTGGCGCGACAGTGCCTCCAGGGCCGCCACCGTGATCGACTGGGCGTCGACATGGAAGTGGCGACGCAGCGCTGCCCGTGTGTCGGAGCGGCCGTACCCGTCGGTGCCCAGCGAGGAGTAGTCCTGGGGAACCCAACGCGAGATCTGGTCCGGTACCGCCCGCATCCAGTCGCTGACGGCGATCACCGGTCCCTGCGCTCCCTGCAGGATGCGAGCCACGTACGGGAGGCGTTCATCGGAGTCGGGGTTGAGCAGGTTGTGCTCCTCGCAGTCGAGGGCCTCACGGCGCAGCTCGTTCCAGGAGGTCACCGACCACACGTCCGCTTCCACGCCGAAGTCGGTCGCAAGAAGCTCCTGGGCCTCGAGCGCCCATCTCATCCCGGTTCCGCTCGCAAGGAGCTGCACATGGCGGGGTTCGGCGTCCGGCGCGACTCCGATCGCCGGGGACTGTGAGGACACGCCGGCTTCGGAAAACGGGCGGAAACGGTACATGCCGGCGAGGATCTGCGCCGGGTCGATCCCGGCCGGTTCGGCCGGCTGCGGGAACGGCTCGTTGTAGACGGTCAGGTAGTAGAAGACGTTCTCGTCACGTTCCCCGTACATACGGTCGAGGCCGTCGCGGACGATGTGGGAGACCTCGAAGGCGAACGCGGGGTCGTAGGCCACGCAGGCCGGGTTCGTCGACGCGAGCAGCAACGAGTGGCCGTCCTGGTGCTGGAGCCCCTCACCGTTGAGGGTCGTGCGGCCGGCGGTGGCGCCGAGCAGGAAGCCCCGGCCGAGCTGGTCGCCGAACGCCCACATCTGGTCGCCGGTCCGCTGGAAGCCGAACATCGAGTAGAAGACGTATACCGGGATCATGTGCACGCCGTGGGTGGCATAGGACGTGCCCGCGGCGATGACCGAGCCCATGGAACCGGCCTCGTTGATGCCCTCGTGCAGCATCTGGCCGGATTCCGATTCCTGGTAGGAAAGCAGGAGCTCGCGGTCGACCGCTTCGTAACGCTGCCCGTGCGGCGAGTATATCTTAGCGGTCGGGAACATGGCGTCCATGCCGAAGGTGCGAGCCTCGTCCGGGATTACCGGAACGAAACGGGCACCGATTTCCTTCGTCTTCATCAGGTCCTTGAGAAGTCGGACGAAGGCCATGGTGGTCGCCACCGGTTGTTTACCCGAACCTCGCCGCAGATCGTCGAAGATCGACTTTGGTGGCTGGTTGAGGGGACGGGCCAGAACGACCCGCCTGGGCAGCGAACCGTCCAGCGCGGCACGCCGTTCCCGCATGTACTGGATTTCCTCCGAATCCGGACCGGGATGGAAGTAGGGCGGCAGGTCCGCCTCCAGCTCGGAATCGGGAATCTCCAGATAAAGGCGGTCCCGGAATTCCTTCAGCTCACGCTTGCTGAGCTTCTTCATCTGATGGGTCGCGTTACGGGCCTCGAAGTCCTTGCCCAGCGTCCAGCCCTTGATGGTGTGCGCGAGGATGACGGTAGGTTGGCCGGCGTGTTCGGTTGCCGCTTTGTAGGCCGCGTACAGTTTCCGGTAGTCGTGACCGCCGCGGGAAAGTTTGCGCAGGTCGTCGTCCGAAAGATCCTTCACCATTCGCCGCAGCCGCGCGTCCGCGCCGAAGAAGTGCTCGCGAATGTACGACCCGGACGACGTCGTGTAGGTCTGGAACTGGCCGTCCGGCGTCGTGTTCATCCGGTGGACGAGCACACCGTCGGTGTCGCGGGCGAGCAGCGGGTCCCAGTCGCGTCCCCAGACCACCTTGATGACGTTCCAGCCGGCGCCCCGGAACAGGGATTCGAGTTCCTGCATGATCTTACCGTTGCCGCGGACGGGTCCGTCGAGGCGCTGCAGGTTGCAGTTCACGACGAAGATCAGGTTGTCGAGTTCCTCCCGGGCCGCAATGCCGAGCGCGCCGATCGACTCGGGCTCGTCCATCTCGCCGTCGCCGAGGAAGGCCCATACCCGGCTGCGGGACGTGTCTTTGATCCGCCGATTCAACAGGTAGCGGTTGAAGCGGGCCTGATAGATGGCGTGGATAGGCCCGAGCCCCATCGAGACCGTCGGAAACTCCCAGAAATCGGGCATGAGGCGTGGGTGCGGGTACGACGAGAGCCCGCCCGCCTCGCCCTCCCGGCGGAACGCGTCGAGTTGCCTTGCGGTCAGGCGGCCCTCAAGAAATGCTCTGGCGTAGATTCCCGGAGAGGCATGGCCCTGGACGAAGACCTGATCGCCCGAGTCGCCGCCGGGACCGGCGGTCAGATTGTCCTTGCCGCGGAAGAAATGGTTGAATCCGACCTCATAGAGGGCCGCACTCGAGGCGTATGTAGCGATGTGGCCGCCGACACCGTATTCAGGCCGGTTCGCCCGGCTTACCATTATTGCCGCGTTCCAGCGGATGTAGGCACGGATGCGCCGCTCGATGTGCTCGTCGCCGGGGAACCACGGTTCCTGCTCCGGCGGGATGGTATTGATGTGGTCGGTGCTGGTGAGTCCGGGCACGCCGACGGCCTTCTCCCGCGCCCGTTCCAGCAGCTTCAGCATGAGGAATCTTGCCCGGCCGCGGCCCTGTTCGTCGATCACCGCGTCCAGAGACTCCAGCCATTCGCTGGTTTCGGACGGATCGATGTCCGGCAACTGGCTGGGAAGGCCGTCGGTAATGACCGAAAACCTCCTGGTGCTAGCGTTTGCCACGCGTTCTCCCTCAGTTGCCTGGTCGTTGTTCTCATGCTTCGGCGCGAGCGACTCCCCTTCCATCGTCCTCTGCCGCAGGGGTCTCGTCACGCCCCTCCCTTGTTACCTACGGGTAGGGACGCGCCGGTGGCGGCCGGAGCGGAAGCCGATACCGGCCGGGTGGTTGCCGGGCGACGCTGCGGGAGCGGCTCGTTTGTGAACCTGGTCGCGGATGGCGGACCTGGTCGGGGACAATGGCGGTTGGTGGAAGGCGGTTCATGGAGACGGCAACGGTGTCGGTGCGCACCGGCGGAGTGGAAAGTGTCCGTGATCTCACTGGTGAGGCGCGGCGATTTGTGGCGGGACGCGGGGACGGGCTTCTGTCCGTGTTCGTCCCGCACGCGACGGCGGGTGTCGCTCTGCTCGAGCTTGGTTCGGGCAGTGACGAGGATCTGCTCGCCACGCTCGCCGAGCTGCTGCCCGTCGACCGTCGCTGGCGTCACTCCCACGGGTCATGGGGGCACGGACGGTCGCATGTCCTACCGGCTTTGATCGTTCCATCTCTGACGGTGCCGGTCGGTGATGGCCGACTGTTGCTCGGGACCTGGCAGTCGATCGCGTTGGTGGATCTCAACGTGGACAATCCCGAACGCACGGTCCGGCTGTCGTTCCTGTCCGGATGAGCTGCCACGAACGGCACCGTTGTCCACAACTACCGGCGTGGCACTTGCGCTGCCCCGGGGTGCTCCGGTGGACTAGGTCCACGGCGATGTGGGCAGTAGGTGGATCGAAAGACCACCGTGCCGTCCGGCCGGTGCGCGCGGGCAGTGTGTCCGCGGGTAGCTGACACGAGCAGGAGGTTGTTGAGGGTGAGTCCGACCGCGGCGAACGCCGAGGGTCAGCGGCGTGCGGATCGTCTGGGTATTACGCCCGGGGTACTCGTTCAGTCGCTCAACGAAGATAACGACATCGCCCATGATCTTCTTGACGCCGTCATCTCCGTCAGCGGAACGGAACTCGTCCCGGAGGACTCCGATGATGTTGTCGATGTCGTACTGCTGTGGTGGCGGGACGATGACGGCGACCTCGTGGAGGCACTCATCGACGCGCGCCGTCAGCTGTCCGAGGCCGGCGTGATCTGGCTTCTGACACCCAAGGCAGGCAGGGACGGGCATGTCGAGCCGAGCGACGTCCTGGAGGCCGTGCCGGTAGTCGGCCTGGTGCAGACGAGCACGGTGAGCGTTGCTGCGGAATGGGCCGGAATGCGGCTGGCCGCACCCAAGTCCCAACGGGTCCGGCACAGATAGAGGTTGGTGGGTCCGTGCGGTCGCCGTGAGTCGCCCACCCGGCTGGCGTCCATCCCCCGGTCGCCAGCCGGGTTCGGCTGCGACCGGGGAACGTGGGTCGGCCCGGACGTGGGTCGGCCCGGACGTGGGTTGAGCCGCGTCCGGTCAGGCGAACAGCGGGACCTGCTGTCCTTCGACCGCGCCGGGGTAACGGTCCCAGATCTTGTTGATCTCGAACTGGAGATACAGCGCGCCTCCGCCGACGAGCCAGATGACGAAGGCGATTCCGGTGTTGAGTTCGGGTAGACCGGCCGCTCGTTGCGCCTGACGCGCCCGATCGCACAGTCGCCATACGGCTACGAACGGTGGCACGATCAGGATGGCGCCGAACGTCACCGCAAGGACCGACAGGATCGGGTTGACGATGATCCGTCGGTCGTATTCGGCGAGTTCCCTGTTGGTCTTGTAGATCCAGACGATGCCGTAGATACCAAAAGTGATCAATGGCAGTCCGATCCAGGACGCGAACGGGTTGCGGCGCCTGCCGCGTACACCCGCGCCCACCGGCTGGGGGTAGCCGGCGAGAACCGGCGTGCCCGGAGTCGGATAGCCGCCCGGTTGGTTGTAGTCCGGTTGGTTGTAGTCCGGTTGGCCGTACTGGCCCGCATCCCCTGGTCCGTATGGCTGCTGCCCCTGTCCGGGCTGCCCGTACCGACCGAAGTTCTGGTCGCTCACCGCGATCCCCTGTTCCGTGTACCGCCGGCCGGCTGCTCCGGCCCCGGCTGATCAGAGTAGTTGCCCCGGTATCGGCCATGGTCCTCGCGAGGTTCCCCTGACAGCGCGAAGCGGCTTGTGGGCTCCCTGGCCGGTCACAAAATGGACGGACAGGGCTCTGGCTGGGTCCGGTCGCCTCCAGCCGGATGTCTGGCGAGATGGGTAAAACCGAGGTAGCGGAGTTTTACCCGGGTCGGGAGCAACAGGGCAAATGCTGCCGGCGATCACATCCCGCCATCGATCGCCGTGCCATTGCCGGGGTGCCCGCCCACGCCCCTCGCGATGCCGGTGCCGATCAGATGGCATGCTGGGGACGGGTGCCAGTAGCCCATTCCTGACACGACACCGTTCGCCGCGGAGAGGATGGACCAGTGGCTGTTGATGTGGGCGCCGTAGCCCCCGACTTCACACTGCATGATCAGAACAACGAGGAGGTCACGCTCGCGGAGTTCCGGGGGCGCCGTAACGTGGTGCTCCTGTTCTACCCGCTCACCTTCACCGGCATCTGCCAGGGTGAGCTCTGCGCGGTTCGTGATGATCTATCGTCGTTCCAGAACGAGGACGTCCAGGTACTCGCGGTCTCCGTCGACTCGCCTTACGCCCACAAGGTGTGGGCCGATCGTGAGGGCTATGACTTCCCGTTGCTCGCCGACTTCTGGCCGCACGGTGAGGTGGCTCGCAGCTACGGCGTCTTCGAGGAGGCCAAGGGCTTCGCCGTACGTGCGACCTTCATCATCAACAAGGATGGTGTGGTCCATTGGAAGGTCGTCAACGGGCCCGGTGAAGCGCGTGACCATGCCGAGTACCTGAAGGCCCTCGCGGTGTTGTAGTCTGCTGCGGACATTCCGCCGTCTCATCGGGTAGCCGTAAGATGCCGTGTTTTCGTTGTGACAGTAGACAGACCGATCCTGCGCGGGGAGTCAGCCCTTGGAAGCGGGCGGTTGTTGCGGGTGAACAGGTTCTGTTCTGCCCGCCGTGTCAGCAGGCAGCCGGGTGGTCGCAGGCTCTTGACCGATGCGGCGGTTGCGGCTCCACGGATCTGGTCAAGGCGCTCGGTGCGGTCTCGTGCCGGGACTGTGGCCGGGAGATCCCGCCGGACTCGTCCAGCGTCGATCTCCCGAGCCTGGGGCTGTCGCGGGGCATTACCCGGCGACAGCCCACAGCCGCGCCCCCCGGTCTCAGCGCCGAGGTCGAGGCGGCCCTCGCCCGAGTACTGGGCCGTAACCTGACATGACTGCGGTCCGACTACGCACAGTCGGATGTGAGCTGTGACACCGGACGGTTCGGGTGCCGGTACCGTGCCCGTCCCCACGGTGGCCCGATGTTGCGTACGCTTACTCCGATGTTGCGTACGCTTACCCGATCCCGATCCCGGGCGCGTAGCTCAGCGGGAGAGCGCTCGCCTTACAAGCGAGTGGTCGCAGGTTCGATCCCTGCCGCGCCCACCGGCGGACCCGCCGTTCCGATCACTGTGGAACGGCGGGTCCGCGGGAGTCGCTGCCGCGTCCCGGCTGGCGGTCCCTGGGACGGGACACCCTGCTATGGGATGCCCTGACACCCATCGGATGCATGTTTCGTCGCCGGTTCAGAAAAGGTGCAAGGTTGATGTCCGCGTCCCCAGCCACGGTGTCCCCGGTAAAAGTGTCGCTGACGGGAATCAAGCCGACCGGCGAACCGCATCTCGGTAATTACGTCGGTGCGGTCAAGCCTGCTTTGCAGCTCGTCCGGGAACATGAGGCGTTGTATTTCATCGCTGATTACCACGCGCTGACGACCGTCCGCGACCCGGACCTGCTGAGGCACTACACACGGTCGGTGGCCGCGACCTGGATCGCGGCCGGTCTCGACCCAGACCGCGTGGTTGTCTACCGGCAGTCGGACGTTCCGGAGATCTTCGAGCTGAACTGGGTCATGGCCTGCATGGCAGGCAAGGGCCTGATGAACCGGGCACATGCCTACAAGGCCGCGCGGGACCGCAACCAGGAGGCGGGAAGGGTCGACGCGGACGCGGGGATCAACATGGGGTTGTACAACTATCCCGTGCTGATGGCCGTGGATATCCTGATCATGGAAGCGGACGTCGTGCCGGTCGGGCGCGATCAGACCCAGCACGTGGAAATCGCGGCCGATATCGCGGGTTCGTTCAACCACGTCTATGGCGAGACCTACAGATTCAAGATCCCGCAGGCGGTCGTCCCGGCCGGAGAAACAGGACACACGCTACCCGGCCTGGACGGTCGGAAGATGAGCAAGTCCTACGACAACACGATTCCGCTGTTCTGCGGGGAGGCTCAGCTCAAGAAGCTGGTGCGGCGAATACCAACTGATTCCACCCCGGTGGCGGAGCCCAAGGACCCGGACGCCTCCCACGTGTTCCAGATCCTCGAGCAGTTCGCCGCGCCGGAGGTCGTGGCCGACACGCGCCTGCGGCTGCAGGCCGGTGGCATGGGCTGGGGTGAGCTGAAGAACCAGCTTTTCGAGGTGCTCAACGCCCAGTTGAGTCCGATGCGTGAACGGTATGACGCCCTGCTGGAGCCGGACAGTCCGTTGGACGGGATGCTCGCGGCGGGAGCCGAGAAGGCCCGCAAGCGGGCGATCCCGGTTCTCGCGCAGGTCCGCAGGGCGATCGGCGTGGCCTGACCTGGCGTGGCCTGGCGTGGCCTGGCCACGCAGGTGGCCGTAGATGATGGCCCACCGCGTATGGGCCTCCAGTTCGGTGCCGGACGTGAACCAGCGCCCTACCGCTGGTTCACGTCCGGCACCGACCCCGACCTCGCCCGTGGACCGCCCGGACGCACCGAGGGAGCAGGTGGGCCGAGGGAGCCGGTGGGCAGGGCCGCGGTGGCGACGATCCGCGTGATCCGGTGGCGGGGCAGGTCCATCAGAGTGGTGGCCAGCAGGTCGTCCTCGCCCACGGCGGCCTCGACCATCGCACGGGCGTCCTTCTTCGTCAGCGGACCTGCGGCGTGGTCCGTGGCGAGCCGGATCAGGCCTTCCCGCCAGACGTTGCCGATCTTGCCGTGTGGTCGGTCGAGTAGCCATCGGGCCATTGCGGTGCCCTCGTCCAGGCCGGCGACATCGACCGGTGTGGCCTCGACCAGGGCAAGCCGCTCCCGCGGCAGCCGCCGGCGGCGCAGCCGCCATTTCGGCGCGACAAGACTGCTCAGCGCCGCGAACGAGTCTGCGCTCACCAGATCGGCATGATCCGCCGGGACGAGGATGGCGATCCGGTCGGCGTTGACCGCGAGCAGGGTCCGGGCCAGCCACGGCCCCGGATCGGCGCTCAGGTCCGCGGCGACCTGCACCCGGCCACGCCCGCAGACCGAACGCGGCAGCCCACCTCGCAGGACGGTCACGAGGCGGACATGGGTCGGCCCGGCGGGTGAGAAATCCGGGGTTCCGTCACCGACGAACACCAGGCGCCCACCGTCCAGGTCGGTGGCTGCCGCGGCCAGCAGCTCCTGCGCAGCCTCGGGGGACGGGCCGGTGGCGGCGCTTTCCACCGCCTGCCTGCCGCGGGTGTAGATCGTGGCGCGGCCCTCCTGCCCGGACGCCATGGCCGACAGCTGACGCCAGGTGGCCGCGGTCGGCCGGCATACGTATAGGTCGCTGGCGGCACCGACCGCCTCGGCGCCGTCGTACCCGTTGAAGTCCGCCATGATTGCCTCGATGGTGAGGTGCAGATCACCGACGGCGCGCTGGACCTTCCAGCCGAGCGCCGGATGCAGGTCGCTGTGCCCGTAGGCGAGCAGCAGGCGTCCGCGTTCGGTGTCCCGCAGGCCGGCCAGACCTCGGCGCAGGAACAGCGACACGCCCTCCGGGGTGTAGGGCGGATCGGTGAAGACCAGGTCGGCGCGTTCCTCGGTGGCGGCGGGCAGCCCGAAGCGGAGGTCGGCGAACAGGCAGCGGACGGCGAGGCCCCGGCGGCGGGCCTGGGTGTCGATGAACTCCAGCAGCCGTTCGTCCAGGTCGACAACGGTTGCGGCAAGTCCCGGGACGAGCAGGCAGGCCGCGAGCGAGGTCAGGTCGTGGTCGCCCACGCAGAGCAGGTGCGAGCCGGTGAGGTCGTAGGTGGAGTCCATCCACAGTGCGCGCCGGGCCGCGGTCTCGCCGGTCGCGGGGACGTGGTCGAGGTCCGCCCGCGACGGCGGGGCCGCGGCCATGAGACCGGTCATCGTATCGACCAGTTCGGGGTGCGCGGCGAGGCGTCCGGTGAGCGGATCGGCCAGCTGGGTGCGCCGGAGCTGGTCATAACCGATCCGTGCGCGGTACGCGTCCACGAGGGGTGCCGGGATCGTCACCGTGTCCGCGGGTGCGGCCGGATCCCGGGCCAGGTCGCCGTCGAGGCAGCCGAGCACCTCCTCGACGGTTCGTCGGGCCACCCCCGAGGCGCGGACGAGGTTGCCGACGGTCCACGGCCCTTCGGTCAGCAGCGCGACGACCCGGCGCAGCGGTCGGGCCTGGGCTCCGTAGTCCACGACAAGTCGGTCGAGCCGGTCGGGGGCGGGTTCGGCTTCCGGCTGCGGATTCTCCGACCGTGTTGCCGGAGCCGAGTCGCTGCGGCTGGAGGCGTCATCGACTGTCACCGATCCACCTTCCCAGGTGCGCACGGGTGCCGGCAGGGGGCCGTGCCGGCGGGGGCCGCGCCGGCGGGGGCCGCGCCGGCCGCACAGCACCCGGTGC
>NZ_CAKKTK010000090.1:0-17813 GCF_920656135.1 Frankia sp. Cppng1_Ct_nod
AACGCCGCGGCCGGCTGGCCGTGTTCGCCCAGGTAGGTTCCAGTCCGGTCACACAGCCAGGACAGGCCATCGTCGGTGGCGTCGGGATCGGTATACCCAAGCACGGCGCTGACGTGAGGCAGATAAACCCGCCATACCGGCCAGGCGTCCAGGTTCCGCATGATGTCTTCGGGCAGGATGCCGCGGAGCAGCCTGATCAGGGTACCGGCCCGCACCTGTCGTACCTCACCACTCATGGCCCGGCGGGTCGCGGCCTGGACCAGCCGGTGCACGTCCACCGTGTCCCGGTCACGGCGGGCCAGGCTGTAACCGACCAGCGCGCCGACCGTACGTGCCCACACCACCCGGTCCTCGGCCGCCTCTTTCAACAATCCGTCGTCGAACCCGGCCGGATCGGCAAACAAGCCCAGAGGGATCTTCTCCGGGTTACACAACGCCCACAGTTCCAGCAGCTCCACCGCGGCCGGGCAGTCAATGCGCAGCCGCTGTAGGGACAGGTCCCACAGCACCCCAACGGTGACCCCCGGCCGGTCAGCCACATCCCCTTCGGTGAGCATGTCCCCGAGCTTGTCGGCGAGGAGGTCGGCGTACTCGCCCGGCGGGGTACCGGTCTGATCGAGATAGCCGGCGGCCTGCTCCACCGCCAACGGCAGATCCCCCAACAGCTCACAGATCCGATCGGCGACCCTCGGCTCCAGCGACGGGAACCGGTCGGTGAGCATCTGCATCGCCTCGGCGCGGCGCATCGTGGAAACCGTCACGGTGCCACCGATGGCGGTCAAACCCCGCCGCCGTGACGTCACCAGCAGCCGGCCCGCCCCCGGCGACGGACGAAGCCCCTTAATCATCGTGATCGTGTCAGGATCGTCGGCGTTGTCGAACACCAGCAACGACCGGGGTAGGCGCGCCCACGCCGCCACCACCGCGGCCGGCTCCGCATCGTGCGGCAGCCCCACCGCCGAAGCCAACCCGGCCAGAAAACCGCCGATCAGCTCCGGCTCGTCGGCCGGCACCCAACCCACCTGATCAAACGCGTCGGCATGGCGATGGATGTACTCCACCACCAGCGCGGTCTTGCCCACCCCGCCCATCCCCGCCAGCGCGGTCACCGCCACCGACCCCGACACCGCCAACCGGGCATGCAGCTGGGCGAGCAACGCTTCCCGGCCGACGAAATGCGCCAACCGGGCCGGCACACCCCAGACCGGCAGACCCCGCACCACCTCCGCCGGCCGGTGGACATCACCAGGATGCGCCACTACGGCGTCAACGGTCCGTTCCTGCTCACCGAGCTGGATGACAACCTGAACCTGCTGCGTCTGGTTCTGCTGCCTGTTGTGGTCACCTACCTGCACACCGTGCGCACCGGAGGCGTCCACACTCCCCGGACCGTCGGCTTCCCCTCCCGGCATCCCCACCACCGTTGCCACTCATGTTCCCGGTGGCGGAGCGGTGAACGTGTTCGTCTGCGTGTTCCCGTCACCCACCTGGACCCCTTGGGCGCCGCGGACATCGACCGAGTATTTCCCGGCGGCGGAACCCGCAGCATCCAGCAACGTCATCAGGTACTGCGCCGCGGCCACCACCTCGTAGTCCCCAGCCGCACCACTCCGTGCGAGGACATGCCGCAACGGCTCCTGATAGACGTCCGGGTTTCCCTCATGCAGCTCCAACACCCCGGCCGCCTCACGATCAGCGGTGAACAACCGGCGCAACCGATCCCGCAACGCTGCATACGCACCCGTCACCGCGGCACTCGCCGACTCCGTCAGACCACCCGCGGCCCCCGCCGCGAGCGCACCCACCACCAGACTGACCGGGTCCACCCCGTCCCCCTTTGCTACGGCACTCACGGCTAGCGCAGACTGCACCAGTCTCACTGCCCAGTGTGGCGCAACCAGACCCGAGGACCATCAACCCGGGCACATCCATACCCAGCCCGCGACAGCAACCGCTGACAGCAACGTGAACGGACGTTGACGGACGGCCACGAACGATGGAGGCCCGCCGATCCAAGCTGACGAACGTCGGTGAACCTCCACGAACATCACAAATATGACTTTTAAGCTACGGGTCAGTCTCTACGCGGAGTGCATACATCGGCCGAATCGGAGAAATCCTGCCGCGCCGCTTCCCCCTCCTCGACGCGCCGAGCGCGCCTGCGGTGCGGGTCGGCTTGCCACCGAGTCGGGATGACGGCAACGCTGACGGCAACAGCAGCGGACGGCAGTGGACGACCACGGACGGACGAGGCTGCCTGAGCAGACACGACGGACGACCGGGGACCACTACGGGACCACGCGCCACGCCTGAAAAGCGGAAGGTCGGCGGTTCGACCCCGCCCCTGCCCACCACCTTAAGCAGGCAAGACAGAAGCCACCGGCGACGCCGGTGGCTTCTTTGGTCTCAGTTGCCCCTCTTCCTACCGTTCGGCGCCACGACTCCGGCCACGCCGTCGTCCGGGTTCGGCGTCTACCAGAGCAAGCCGCCATCCAGCTCAGCGATGCCGGTCAGGACGCCCGTGGGCACGCGCTGATACCGGGTGGCCATGCTCGGCTTGAGACCGGACGATGACGTCCAAGACTGCGCGGGTAGGGACGTGGAGGACCAAGAGCAACATCGCCGCAGAGTGGTGAGCGTCGTGCAGCCGCGCCAAGCGCACGCCGGCCTTGACGAGCAGGCTGCGCCATTCCTCGTAGTCCACGGGGCCCGGTAGCCGGATCACTGGCAGCCGGCTCGGGGACATGGTCCGGACGACGACCAGGCCGCCGCTGTGGCGGTCCGGGCCGGCGGCGGGAGCGCCTGTAGCGGCAAACTCCTCTCGCCCGCCGGGTAGCTACAACGCGCCGGTCCGAGGCTCGGCATCATGGTCGGGCGACGGAATGGGAAGCTCGATCCGTCGCTCAAGGCGGGCCAGTGGCACATTTAGACTTACACGTGCCACCTCATGGAAGGCCGTAAGCTCTCGGACAAGCCTTCCAGTAGCCTCTTTCCATATGCTCGGCGAGCCGGGTGTCTTTCCTCGGGCGATCCATTCCATAGCCCAGACAGCGCCATTCAGACTATTTCCGGCTTCAATACAGCGTTGGTCGCCAAGCAGAACGACCCGCTCAAAAGAAATTGTTCGCGAAAGCTCCGCCTTGTCCAAATCTGCTATTGCCAATTCTTCGCTCGCAGCCATGGCGGCAATTGGGTCCCAGCCCCTCATCCCTGCTATCTGCCCGGTGATTCGCGCCATGTGGACAATATAGCCTATATAGTCACAATACGTATCGTACTTACGTGTATCCCAGCGAATCGCAATATCTCGCCGATACCTCGAACGCTCTACGAGAGTGGTCCCCACCAGCGATCCAGCCGCGCCGAGTACAACACCAGCCAACGTAAAGATCTGCGCTGCGATGTCCATAGCCTCCCCCAAGGCAAGATCGATGGCAGCAGCAAAACTGCCGCAGGAACTATAACGCCGCAATCATCCTGTCTACCGACAAATCGGGTATCATCACGACGTGTCGACGATGTGTAACGGATCGCAAGCATCTCTGGCGAGACGCTGCGTCCTAGCGTTCTTTGCTTTGATGGGATTAGAAGAGGGGGTTTGGGCGAGTAGAATTCCGGCGATTAAGGCTGACCTTAGCCTCGGCTACGGAACTCTCGGCCTAGCATTGTTTGCAATTCCTCTCGGGACGGTTATAGTGCTCCCGGCCGCAGGATTTCTCGTTGACCGCGTCAGTAGCCGTGCAGTCCTTCGTTGGGCCGCTCCTTGTGCAACATCGGCGCTAATTTTCCCAGGACTCGCCCCCAACGCCGCAGCACTTACCGCTGCGCTCACATTCTTTGGCGCTGCACTCTGCTTCTTGAACATATCAATGAATGCTCACGCGGTGCAGGTGGAGCAGGTTTATGATCGACCGATCATGGCGGGATTTCACGCCTCGTACAGCCTCGCCGCGATTGTTGGCGCAGGCCTGGGCGGGTTATTCGCCTACATTGGCCTATCGGCGCGACCGACCTTTATCCTGGTATCCGGATTCCTCGCCGTCGTCGCAATACTAGTCGGACAGATACTCCCGTCATCCCCAGTTGAGGACGTACGCAGAGAGGTCGAGCCGAAAGGCCTCTCCACGGCGACTGTTTGGCGAGCGATTCTTGCATTGGGACTGCTGGCCACCTGCGCAGCGTGTGCGGAAGGTGCAATGACGGATTGGATCGCGGTCTACTTCCATGACGATCTCGGGGGGAGTACCTGGATCGGCTCCGCCGGCTTGATCTCGTTCTCATCCGCAGTCGCAGTCGGACGCATCTTTGGTGATAGACTGAATGAACGTCTTGAGGCCGTTCCACTCGTCCGGGTTAGCGGCCTGATAGCAGGAACAAGCCTGATAGTGACGCTACTGGCGTCGGAACCGATCGTTGCGCTAGTAGGATTCTTTCTCGTCGGTGCCGGGATTTCATGCATGACCCCTCAAGTTGTAAGTGCCTCCGGCCGACTCGGTTCCAATCGAAGTGGGCGGAGCCTTTCGGTGATAACCGGGATGAGTACCATCGGAAATCTTGGAGGCCCTGTAGTAATCGGGTTCGCAGCGAATGGTACCGGTCTTCGTATTGCGCTAATGATACCGGCGTTTTTGGTCCTTGTGGTTGCAGCGTCAGCCTCTGTGCTGCAACCACCTTCTCGACAAGCATAGCAAATCCCCGCGAAATCGATGTTGCTGAGACATAAAGCCGGCCAGCGCTGTTCGAGGTCGCTTAGCGGAAATCCGTGGAAGGTCGGCGGTTCGCCTCCCCTGCCCACCGCCATATGCAGGCAAGACAGAAGCCACCGGCACGCCGGTGGCTTCTTTGATCTTAATCCTGGTCTCAATCGCCCCCGCTACGCCGTCGGGGCCAGGGCGCCGGAGGCGCCGTCGTCCCCCTCGTCGTCCGGGTTCGGCGTCTGCCAGAGCAGGCCGCCGACGAGATCGGCGATGCCGGTCAGGACTTCGGTGGGTACGTGCTGGTAGCGGGTGGCCATGCTCGCTTGGGACCAGCCCATGACGTCCATGACGGCGCGGGTCGGGACCTTCAGCACCAGAAGCATCGTCGCCGCGGTGTGGCGCGCGTCGTGCAGCCGCGCCGGGCGTACGCCGGCTTCGGTGAGCAGAACGCGCCATTCCTCGTAGTCGGCTCGGGGGTCGATGGGCTGGCCGGTCGGCTGAGCGAAGATCCAGCCACCTTCGATCCAGAGGTCCGCGGCTTGGGCAAGCCGGTCACGGGCGGCGTGCAAAGCGACCGTGAAGCTGCCCCGGTCGGGATCGATGTCAGGCCGAGCGAGGGTGGCGTCGGCGATCGCGATCCGTAACGCCTGGTAGGTGACGAGCAGGGCGTAGATCTCCTGATCGAGCCCGGCCGGGGTCTTCGCGCGCAGCACCCGGCCGCCGAGGATCGTCGACTTGATCTCCAAGTAGGCGGTTTCCACCTCCCAGCGATCATGATAGAGCCGGATCAGATCCCGGGCCGGGCAGACCGGGTCGCAGACCGTGGTCACCAGCTGATAGATCCCGGTCCGCCGTCCCGCACTGGTAGAGATCGTGATCTCGCAGCGGATGACGCGGACCTCGACCGGTCCCATCCGGGACAGCCACGACCCGTCGGCCAACCGGGAGCAGACCGGGAGCCGCCGGCCGTTTTTCACCCGGACCAGCAGGTCAGCACCGGTGGCGGCGATCGCGGTGACCAGCGGCTGGCCATCGAAGCCCCGGTCCGCCAGCACGATCATCCCGGGGTGTAACGCCCGGAGTAGCTGGCAGGCGTAGGTGGTCTCGCCGAGCGCGGTCGACCCGAACGTGGCATCGATCACGGTGCGGGTCCCGCATGCGACCAGCGCCAGCAGCCGGACCATCGGATAGCCGGTGCCGCCGTGGTGGCCGCCCCTTACGGAACACGCCCAGGTTCGCCGCCGTGTCCGGGCAGCACAGCGTCGTGCCGTCGATCGCGGTCACCAGCAGTCCCCGCCACCACACCCCGCGGGTGGCCAGTCCGGCGGCCGGGCCGCGCAGCAGGTCGAACAGGGCACACAGCGGGCCGACCCCCAGCCGGCAGCGGGCCTGCGCCAACGCGCCGGCGGTCGGCGTGGCTACCGGCAGGCCGTCCAACCCGGCGACCAGCTCACGCCACACGCCCGGCCAGCCGACCTCGGCGTGCAGCACCCCGGCGGCCAGCAGGAGATAGACCACCACCCGCGCGGGCAGGTCCCGCACCCGCTTTTGGACCTTCCCGGTCTCCGCCAGCACGGCGTCGACCATCTCGAACGGCACGATCCTGGTCAGTTCACCCAGATGACCGGGAGCGAACCGGCCCCGGCGACCGTGATGACACGCGTGATGACTGACTCAGTGGTCAGCGGAGCTCCGTTGCCGTTTCAGCATCGACACGCTCAACAGCTCAACCCTTGACAGGCCGCCACTCCCGCTAACTACACGGCTTTGGAGTTAGCCGGGCCGTGTACGCCCGGAGACGGGGTGCAAAACCGGGCCGATCGATCGTGTGGAGGGAGGGTGAGGTGTGGCAACGCCGGCCGCCGACCAGGGACACCAGAGGACCGCAGGGGACGTAAGAGTACGTGTACGGACATCCCTGGACGGAATGGACCGGCCGTCGCTGCGGGCAGCCCCGCAGTCCAGGCACCGGCTGCTTTTCCTCCAGCACCACCGTGGCCACGTAAACTGCCACGTCGCCGTCGAGATCTACCGCCGGCCAAACGGCTGGTGGCTACATCCTGATCGGCTCAGGGTGAATTCGCTGTCCGGCGCCAGTGCGTGGGACGGGCGAACGCTGTCGGCAGGCGGGTGCCCATGTCCCCCTTCGACGCGTTCACCTGAACCTGGGTGAGGAAGAGGCTCCCGCGCAGGTCGGCCCCGCGCAGGTCGGCGTCGCGCAGGTCGGTGCCGAGCAGGTCGGCCTCGCGCAGGTCGGCGTCGCGCAGGTCGGCCCTGATGAGATATGTCCCGCGCAGGCTGGCCCCTCGTAGGTCCGCACCGCGCAGATTGGCACCGA
Organism: Frankia sp. Cppng1_Ct_nod; assembly: GCF_920656135.1. NCBI lineage: Bacteria > Bacillati > Actinomycetota > Actinomycetes > Frankiales > Frankiaceae > Frankia > Frankia sp. Cppng1_Ct_nod. The sequence goes on from NZ_CAKKTK010000090.1 coordinate 7,036, forward strand.
TCAGGTCGGCGTGCTGGCGGTTGACGGTACGCCCGGGTACCCCGGCCCGAACGAGCTCGCTGGCGCGCGCCAGCAGGGGACCGGCTTGGGACCGCACGGCCGCGACGTCGAGTCTGAGCAGATCCTGCGCATTACCCGCGGTGAGCCGCTGGACCTCGGCGAGCAGGGCACGCAGGTCGCGCCACACCGGCCGGGCGGCCGGCCATCCAAGTGCCTCGGTGAGATGGCGCAGCACCTCGTGCAGCTGGCGCATGACCGCGAAGACCTGGAACATCCGCGGCGCGGTTTCCGGAGCGTCCCGCCAGTCCCGGCCGCCGAAGGTCACCTGGGAGACCTGTTGGCCAGCGCCGAAGCACTCGAAGACCGTGCAGCCGCGATATCCGCGGTCGCGTAGCCGTGAGTGGGTGGCGCAACGGAAGTCGTCCCGCAGATGGGCGCATGGTTGGCCGGCGGGCTTGTCGACCGGGAAATCGGCGGACTTCGTGAAGGGCAACGCCACACAGCACAGACCGAAACACCGGTTGCAGTCGGACGTCAGACGCGAGCTGATGTCGATCACTGGCGGGGCTTTCGGGTCCCGGGGCACGGAACACGACCTCCTGCCACAGGCCGGCGGCCTGCGCGGTCGACCGTGATACTGCGGACTGTGGCAGCATACCAACGGCGCGCCACCACCTTCGCCGCGACAGGAGGGAAAGCTGGAGCTCCACGAGTACGCCCGTCTGGACGCGGTCGGGCTGAGCGCCCTGATGCGCGCCGGCGAGCTGCGGCCGGCGGAGGTGGAGGAGCTGGCCCGGCGCGCGATCGACCAGGTCAACCCGGACCTCAACGCGCTCACAGGCCCTCTGTTCGACGAGCCGTTGGCGAGCGATCCGGGGGGTCCGCTGGCCGGAGTGCCCTTTCTGATCAAGGATAGCGGGCCGTTCGCCCGCGGTACCGGGTTCACTCTGGGCAGCCGTGGCATCCGTGGCGCCGTCGCCACCGACGACCACGATCTGATGGTCCGCTTCCGGGCCGCCGGGCTGGTAACACTCGGCCAGACCACCGTTCCGGAGCTGTGCCTGAACCTCGCCACCGAATCGGTGCGTTACGGGCCGACCCGCAACCCGTGGAACCTGGACCGTGGCGTCGGCGGGTCCAGCGGTGGTGCCGCGGCGCTGGTCGCGGCCGGGGCTGTGCCCCTCGCGCACGCCAACGACGGCGGCGGGTCGATCCGGGTGCCGGCGTCATGCTGCGGGCTTCTCGGCCTCAAGTCCAGCCGGGGCCGCACTCCGTGCGGCCCGTTGGTCGGTGAGGCGGGATTCGGGCAGGTCGCCGAGTTCGGACTCTGCAGGTCGGTGCGTGACCTGGCGTCCCTGCTTGACGCGGTGAGCGCGCCGCCGGTCGGCGACAAGTACCCGACCGCGCCGCGGGCCAGGCCCTACGTCGACGAACTGCGTGCGGATCGCGCTGATGACCGCGCCGTGGTCGGGCACGCCGGTGGACGCCCAGGTCACCAACATTGCGATCGCAACTGGGCAGCTGCTCGAGTGGATCGGGCACACCGTCATCGAGGCGGCCCCGGCGGTCGACACGGACGACATCATTGAGGCATCGACACTCGCTGTGATCTCCACCGGCGCGGCACTTCTGCGGGCGCCTCACCCACCCTCCCCCCTGCTGGAAGCCGTCTCCTGCCAGATCCTCGGCGAGACGCGGAGCAGCACCGCCCTGGACCTCCTCGCCGCGATCGACGCCCAACACCGTGGGAGGTTCTGCTTCAACCAGATCGCGAAGCCAACAGGCCAGGGGTGAACCCGCGAGCTTCCTGGAAGGTGTCGTGCGTCAGGATTCTTGGGCGAGCGGCCAGGAGATCACTGGCTCAGACCTGGCCTAACTGCGCGGCCAGGTACACGATGTCGGCGGGATCGCCGTGGACGAGCACCTCGTGCACCTCGCGGTATGCCTGGCGGAACTCGGCGAGGATGGCATTGACGCCCGCGGCGTCGACCGGTTCCCCGAGTTCGACTGCCGCGTTGGCGAGGCGGCGAACGCCAAGGGTGGCTCGCTGCGCGGTGAGCAAGCGCAGCGCGATCGCGTCGAGGCTTGTGCTGTCAGTCATGTTTGGCCTCCGCCTTCTGCGCGGTAGCCGGCTACGCCTGGCAGCCACGGTGCTGGACGATCGGCCTCGGCGCACTCGAGGTTCGAGGTGGCCACCCGGCCGACGTCGGCGGCGTCGGGAAACTCGTTAGCTGGACCCAGGGTCCGTGGCCGCCAGCCTCCGTCGAGGGACCCCTGGCCGCGGACCGGAGCCAGCGACACGCGCAGTTCGTCTCCGCTGAATCCGGAGGTCGGATCGGCTGCATGTGTGCGGATATCTGTGGGGTCGGAACCTGTGAAGTCGGGACGTGACAGAGAAGGAGCGCCCCCGTCGTCGGCGAACCGGTCGAGGTCGACCTGGCCAAGATTGGCCTGCTCAAGAAGGGAAATCATCTGGCCCATCGTCACGACGGCCGCCTCACCCCGACTGCGAGCACCGTCGGATGGCCAGGACCGGCAACGACGCTGACCTTCGGGCGACGTTCGTAAGATTCCCGGTCATTTTCAGACTACGCCAAGTTTCCGCGCGAGCCGAAGTGTCGATCTTCATTGACCTCAGGCCCTCATCTCGATCCAGGTGATCGGCATCGGGCAGGCCGCCGCGACAGATGTAACAGCACCCTCATCATGCCGTTCCCCGTCGAACTCCTCCGTTTTTCGATCAGGCCCGCGGCGTCGAGTGAGGCCAAGGCGTCTCACCAAGACCGCCCGCTGACCTCCAGACCAGCCGTGGTATGAGCCACTCCCGCACCCCGTCAACCCCGGCCAAGGGACCTGACAGCGGCTCGACACCAGTTGCTGACACAACCTCGGACGAGAGCGACCCACCACTTCCCCTTCCACCGGCCCCAACAGCCGGAACTCCACAAAGCCGCACCCTATCGACACGTCGTTATGACCGATTGACCCCATCCGCGGATCGCGATAGGGTTGGCGAAAGCAACCCGGTCGTCAGGGTTTCGTTGGCTGTTTATTTGACCGTTTAATCGGCGATATTGAGTTTAGCCGCGGCTGGGAAGGCGATAAGCCATCCGAACCGACCGGAACGCGGTACACCCAGTCGACATCAATCCGGTCCTGCCTTCCGTCACCACAAAGGAATCTGTCATGACACGCCGCGCACGGCTACGAGCCATCCTTCCCTTAGCCCTGGCACTGCCGATGGCAGCCGTGGTTGCACAGCCCGCCCAGGCTGCGGAATCCTGCTCCGCCGCACACCGACCCGTCACGGACTACGCCGGGCAGCGCTACGAGTACCGTTACTACTGCAGTACGTACGTGGGCTCACCCGTGTACGGAAATATTGACAAGAGCTTCACGAACCCGCTCGACGACAGCGGCTACATGTACCGGTCATCCCGTGTATGGGTTGTCTGCCAGGTCAAGGGCCGTCCCAACCCGGTTATCCAGGGGAACACCAACACCTGGTGGCTGTACACCCAGGGTGACGCGAGCCGGCCCAACGCCTTCGGATTCAAGAACGGCTGGGGCTTCCTGCCCGCAACCGCGGTAAGCCAGGGCGGCCAGAACAAGTCAGTTCCCGGCGTCCCGGTCTGCCTGGGGCGTGCTCCGACGTCGTCGATCGGCAGTGCACCCGGCGGTCAGCAGACCTTCGGCAGTGCACCCGGCGGTCAGCAGACCTTCGGCAGTGCACCCGGCGGTCAGCAGACCTTCGGCAGTGCTCCGTGAGCCGCCGCGAGGCAGAACCGTCGCTGCCGATCTCGGGAAGTCGCCGGATCTTCTGATTCGCCGGGCACCTCGCCCTCGCTGACGACTCACGGCGCCAAATTGGACGGTGAATGAGCCGGATCCGTGGAGAAGGCCCAGGTAGTGGTGTTCTACCTGGGCCGGCAACCCGGACCGGGGTTGCCGATCCGGACCTCGCGAAGCGAGGCGTAGGTCGGCTTCGTGACTTCCGAAAACAGGCCCTAGCCCGCGAAACCGACAGACCGGTGAGGGAAGGGTCGAGGGATCTCCGTGAGATGAAGGGTCTTCGCGGTCGCGGCCATCGTCTGCGCCGCGAATTCGGGATCGTCGGAGAGTCTACGGCCGAGGGTGGGGATCATTTCGTTCAGCACGGGCAGCCATGCGTCATAACGGTCAGGGAAGCAGCGCCGGAGAAGATCAAGCATGATCGGTACGGCGGTGGAGGCACCGGGTGAAGCTCCGAGAACTCCGGCGATGGAGCCGTCTCGCGAGGCGACCACCTCGGTTCCGAACTGGAGGATTCCCCCCTTCTCCGGGTCCTTCTTCACGATCTGCGCCCGCTGGCCGGCCGTAATGATCCGCCAGTCCTTCACAGTGCCGCTCGGAACGAATTCCCTGAGCGCGGCGATCTTCTTCCTCCGGGTTGCCGTCAATGCGTTCACCAGCAAAGCGACCAGCGCGATGTTGTCCCTGGCCATGGCGATCAGGGGAATGATGTTGTGCCAACGAATGGATTTCGGCATGTCAAAGATTGAGCCGTACTTGAGGAACTTCGGACTCGATCCAGCGTAGGGACCGAACAGGATCGATGCCTTACCGTCGACGATTCGGGTATCGAGATGCGGCATCGACATCGGCGGCGCTCCGATCGGCGCCTTGCCGTATACCTTCGCATGGTGCAAGGCGACGAGTGCCGGGTTGTCGGTGCGGAGGAACTGTCCGCTGATGGGCAGCAGAGCGAATCCGTAGGCCTCGGGGATACGTGACTTCTGTAGAATTTTCAGTGCCCAACCACCGGCACCGACGAAAACGAACCGCGCGGAGACGTCCTTGTCAAGGCCGTTCCTGCTGTTATGGACCCGCAGCCGCCAGGTGCCGTCGGGATTCTGCGTAAGGCTCGTGATCTCATGATTGAGATGAATTCTGACGCCGGACGACTCAAGCGATCTGAAGAGCTGGCGGCTCAGGGAGCCGAAGTCCACGTCGGTTCCGGATATGTCACGGGTTGCGGAGATGGGTTCGCCGGGTTTACGTTCTTCGATCAACAGCGGTGCCCAACGCTGGATCACCGCTGGGTCGTCGCTGAACTCCATGGCGGAGAACAGCGGCTCCCCGCTCAGTGCTTCGTATCTCCTGCGGAGAAAGTCGACGTCCGCCGCCCCTCGAACGAAGGTCATGTGTGGCGTCGAGTTGATGAAGGTCTCCGGGTTGGAAAGGGTCCCGTCCTCCACAAGGTGTGACCAGAGTTGCCGGCTTACCTGAAACTGCTCGTTGATGGCGATGGCCTTCTGCACGTCGATGGTGCCGTCAGGACGCTCGCTGGTGTAGTTCAGCTCGCACAGTGCCGCGTGACCGGTGCCCGCGTTGTTCCACGGATCCGAACTCTCCTCGGCCACCCCGGGCAGTCGTTCGTATACGTCAATCGACCAGTCCGGCTGGAGTCTGCGCAGCAGAGTACCGAGCGTGGCACTCATGATCCCCGCGCCAATGAGAACGACATCAGTGCCCTGACGGACGCTATCTGTGGTGGGTGATTGCGCATTCATGTAGCTCTCGGCCTTCTTTCGCGATTCTCGCCCTGGCGCAATTCCATCGCACAACTCGGCCATACGCACGTATAAGTGAGGTGGTGAGGCCTCAATCACGCGACGACAGGACTCCGTTGGTCCGGCAACCACCGTCTGATATGGGTGATCGACGGCAGGGTGAAGGCATGGATGCCCCGTGAGCTGGGATGATGTACTTGTGCCACAATCACCGAACCGCTAGAACGGGCAATTACGAGATCGAATTGTTACATGCTTCTAACCTGGTGCTTTCGTAGGAGTTTCCGGTCGGCATGCCGACACGGCAGGTAAATAGGGCGGAGTGCCTTTCTGACAGGGGAAAACGGTGGCTGTCGATAGTCCGGATGGCCGAGCCGGCAGGAACTCCGCCGGTGACGTACCGCCGCCCCCCTTGCACCCGGTGGTCGGCCCGCAGCAGCCGATGATCCTTCCGGCGGCACGCACCCGTCGGCACCGTGCGGGAAACCACCGTGCGGGAAACCACCGTGCGAGAAACTCTGTATGCCGCCTTGCAACGCACATTCATCCCGACCGACCTTGCCGACCGCCGGCCGGATGGTCTCTGCGTCGGCGAACCCGGTGCCCCTGTTCGTCTACGGGACCCTGCTCTTCCCTGACGTCGTCCGCATCCTCATCGACCGCGACCCCCACCGTCGGCCTGCGACCGTCCACGGCTGGCGTGCCGCCGCACTACCCGGGCGGGTCTATCCGGCCCTCGTCCACCAGGTTGGATCCAGCACCAACGGCAACCTCATCGAAGGCCTCACCGCCGACGAATGGCAGACACTCGACATTTTCGAAACCGACGAGTACGCCCTCACCCGGATCACCCTCACCGAAGGCGACCACGCATGGACCTACACCTACACAGACCCCACCGCAGTCGGACCCACTACGTGGAACCCCGATGTCTTCGCCGAGCACCACCTACCGGCCTACCTCGACCGATGTCACTCCTGGCGTCGGCATTTCGACGTCGCTCGGTGGTAACGGGCTTCATTCCACGAGGACTACCCGGTGGTCGGAGCCCCTCCCGCCGGTGCCGCACCCTCCTTTTGAGCCCGCGCACCAGCGGGGAGGAAGAAGTCGAGGCGACGACAACAGGAGGTCGGAATGTCCAGTTGCGAGGTTTGCGGCAATGACTACGAGATGAGCTTCGAGGTACATGCCCAGGGTGCCGTGCACATTTTCGACAGCTTCGAATGCGCGATCCACGCAATGGCCCCGATCTGCGACCACTGCGGGGTGAAGATCTCCGGGCATGGCGCCCAGACCAACGGGCAGTTCTTCTGCTGCGCCCACTGCGCCCGTGCGGCAGGCAGAACGGAGATTCGCGACCATGCATAGCGGACGTCAGACCAGCGGTGCACCGACCTGACGTCGGGGTAGGAGTGACGGGCGGACGCGGAGGCTTGCCCGGACCCGCGTCCTGTCCGGCCTGGGTCACCCGCACCGGTGAACACTTCGTAGAGCCGGGAATACAGACAGCGATGACATGACTTGAAGCGGCTGTGAAGGCAGTCGTGCATTCGGTCACCGGTGATCCGGACGTCCTGTACCTGACCGATCGCCCGGTCCCGGAGCCGGGTCGGGGCGAGGTACGGGTCCGTCTGCACCGCTCCGGCGTCAACCCGACGGACTGGAAGACACGGCGCGGCGGCGGGCCCGGCCAGCCGCTCCCGTTTGCCGAGGTCGTACCGAACCAGGACGGCGCAGGAACAATCGATGCGGTCGGATCCGGGGTCGACCCGGATCGCCACGGTCAGCGGGTCTGGATCTGGGAAGCCGCCTGGGGACGTGCTGACGGCACTGCGCAGGAGTTCGTCGTCCTCCCCGAGCGCCACGCCGTGCCACTGCCCGACACCGCCTCGTTCGACCTCGGCGCGAGCCTCGGCATCCCCGCGTTGACCGCCCACCGCTGCCTCACGGTCACCGGCGATGGCACCGACCGTGTCGGCCCAGGCACGCACACAGGCCGCGCCATCCTGGTCGCAGGCGGCGCCGGCGCGGTCGGCAACGCCGCGATCCAGCTCGCAGTCTGGGCCGGTGCGGACGTGATCACGACGGTGAGCGGCGACTTCAAGGCCGACCTCGCACGGGCCGCGGGCGCCCGTCACGTCGTGAACTACCGCGCCGAGGACGCGACCGACGCCATCAGAAAGATCGCACCGGACGGTGTCGACACCGTCGTCGAGGTCTCCCCCGCCCGCAACGCTGCGCTGGATGCGGCAGTAGTCGGCCGCTATGGGGTCGTCGCGGTGTACGCCGACGACGGCGCCCAGCTCGTGTTGCCCATCCGACCGCTGATGGTCCCCAACGCCCGCTGGCAGTTCATCCTCGTCTACACCATGCCCGAGCAGGCAAAGCTGCATGCGGTCGCGGATGTCGCCGCCGCCGTGGAAGCCGGGGCACTCCGCGTCGGCCAGGATGCCGGCCTGCCACTGCATCACTTCTCCCTCGAACGAACCGCGAACGCGCACGCCGCTGTCGAGGCGAATACGATCGGGAAGGTCCTCATCGACATCTCCTGACCGGCAGCTTCAACCCCACCTGTCTCGGCCGTGAACGCGAGTGTCCGCGGCCCGAGCCGGGAAGAACCGGCCGCAGGGTTCCCGCAGGGACAGCCGACAACCCCGCCGACCATGATTCTTCCTGTGCTGTTCCCGGTTTCCCACGAAGGAAACCGGCGCTGGCGGAAAAGGGCTATCTGGAACGGTTGTAAAGCCCGACATCCGAACTCTCGATCAGATCGCCGACCACCGTGATACCACCGGGTACGTCCGCGGCCCGCCCGACATAGCTTGCCTTTGTGGGTGAGGTGCCGAGTTGGGAGTAGTCCAACGGCGGGGTAAGGCCGCCGGTCTCGACGCGGGTCAAGCTGTTCTTCGCCGCGAGCAGACCCTCTCTGGTCAGGTCACCGTTACTGCACGCCTTTTCCAGGAGCTGGTCCATAACCACGGCCTCCGACCAGCCGTCGACCACACCGAGAGTTGGCGACTGTTGAACGTGAGTAGCGAGGAAGGCGTCATGTACCTCCCGTGCCCCAGCCTCGGAAAAACCGACGGACGGCAGTACCAGGTAAAGGTTCTTCTTCAGTGCCGGGCCGGCCGGACCCGTAAGCAGGCTGGGAGCGAAGCTCACATTGCTGGCGAGAATCGGAACGTCAAGTCCCACCTTGCTCGCGGTGCTGGCCACCGCGGCAGTCTGCGCCGGGGTACCGGTGAAAAGGATAGCGGTCACTTTCTTGGCCGCAAGTGCGGTGACAGCGGCAGTCATGTCGGCCTGGTTCGGATCAATCTTCTGTTCAACGAGACCAAGCCCATGCCGTTTGGCCATGTAGGTGGACCCGAGCAACGCGCTCATCCCCAGCTCGCTGTTGTGATAAATGTGGCCGATCGCGCCGCCATCCTTGATCTTATGCTGCTGGATCAGATAGTCGATCCCATTGATCATCTGTATATCGTAGGTTGCCCCGACAATCATGTAGTACCTGTTGTCGGTGAGAGCAGGAGCCCATGTCTCGGCCATTGTCACGATCTGGTCGGAGTCGATCGACGGCCCGAGCTTCGTCGCCATCGGTGAACCAAGTAATTGCTCGATGGCAAGGACCTTGCCCTTCATCCCGCTATAGATCTCCACCGCGCGGTCCGTGTTGTATCCATGGTCCCTGACGTCCAGCACGACGCTGTAACGATTACACACGCCACCGGTGGCGTTCTTCTGGTCCCAGTACAATTGCTGCGCGTCGGTCAGGTCCTTCGCGAGTCCCTTGAAAACGCCAGAAAGATCAGTGAGCACGCCGAGCGTCAGGACGCTACCTGAAATTCCTGCACTCGTTTTGATTTTTCCACCGGCCTCGTGGGTTGCTGCTGCCGCGTCGTTTTCTGGCGTGCTGCCGGTACCGCAACCTGCGCCGCCGACAACGAGTGCACCGGCAACAAGCAAGGATGCCGTACCCCGACGGCCTAACGGGATCATCAATTTTCTCCTCGAAGCAGCGGACCGGCCTTCATGGGCATCGGGTGACAGTACCGATGGCCAGACGACGGCAAGCCCGCCGGCGTGACCCTTGATGGGTAATCAACCGATTGTCCGATATTTACTGATATATTCTAATTGACTCCCGGAGTGGAGTACGGGTGAATTCGACAAACAGACGATCATCTCCGGGAAGCGTCATATACAGCTCAAACATCAGAATGGGAATCCTTGCTACCACATGCCGCTATTCATCTCAAGGGTGTGGATATCCCCCGGTCGAAACGGCCGCTCCCGGGGAACCGGCCCGACAGCATCCACGGCACAGGTACTACGGATCTGCGTAGACAGAACCGGATCATGCCAGGCAGCCCGATCATGCCTGGCAACGAGGGACTGGCAACGAGGGAGAGGAGCAGCCTTCGCCGGGGACGAACCGAGCCTGCGGCTGGATGCGGCCAGACGGTGGACCCCAACGGCGGAAGAAGCCCAGAAACTCGACACGGTGGACACGACACGCCGATCCAGACGATACGGCCCGACTGCCAGCCGGCCCCGGTAAACGGTGACTCGAGATGAGAGCGCCCGAGGACGGGTGCCGCGAGCCCGACAATCCTGTCCTCGAGCGCTCTGAAGATGACCAGCGTCGATCCGAGCACCTGACACTGCGACATCTGTCCGTGGGCTGTCTACGACACCCTCTGTCTACGACACCCTCCGTCGCCGACACCCTCCGTGGACGTCGGCGGGTTCGCGTGCCCGCCGACGACGGACCCGCGGTCCCGCCGCACCCGGACGGCAAGCATCTTCTGGGGCGAGGAAGCCGGTCAGGATCCTGGTGGGCAAGTACTGATCCCCGGAAGGGGGGAAATCATGGTTTGCGACCCCTCTGGTGGTGGAGATCTTCGACTGAGAGGCACCCGCCTTCCAGTCGAAGATCCCGCAGACGCCTGGACATACCGAGACGCCCCCACCGTCGGTGGCCTCAACACATCAGAAGCACAACCGTTGCCTCCAGTTAGGGCAACCGTCGTACCGACCTCCTCCTTGGCCCTAGCCTGATCGCATCTCAAGGAACCGGAGACATCTCGAACCCGGCACTTGCGGACCGCGGCGGCGAAGATAAGGAGGATCCGATGCGTCCGATCGCATCGACGTGGAGCTATACCTCGCTTCCCACGGTTGGGACCCCCTTGAGGAGCGCGCGCACCTCGGCCTCCCGGTAGC
>NZ_CAKKTK010000091.1:0-13041 GCF_920656135.1 Frankia sp. Cppng1_Ct_nod
ATAGCGGCGCGCCTTGGCCTAGATAGCCGGTCTTCTCGTCGATGCTGACCAGCACGGTTCCCGGCGGCGGGTCCAGGTAGAGGCGGCAGGCCGCGCCGGCCTGGGCCCAGAACGCCTGGTCGTCGGCGCGGTTGAGCCAGCCACGCACCCGGTGCGGTCGCACGGCCGCCTCGGTGAGCACGCGGCCGACCGTGGCCGGCGAGACCTGCAGGCCGCGGGCGGCCGGTGGCGGGCGATCGTGACGTGCGACCAGCACGACTCCCCCTGCGGCGGGACACCGGTCGCGGTCGCCAGCACCGCCAGGCGTGCGGACGGCCCGTGCACCGGCGGCCGCCCCGACCGAGGCTGATCGAAGATCCCCGGGATGCCGCGTACCGCGAACCGGTCCCCCCACGTGCGGGCCGTGGTCACCGAGCAGCCCACCTGCGCGGCGATCCGCGCCAGTGGGATCTCCTCCGCCGCCGCGAGCACGATCCTCGCGCGCGTCACCAGACGCTGCTCGCTGCTACCCGCGGCAATGATCTAGTTGAGCTTGCGGCGCCGTTTGAGGGTCACCCGCACCCCCACCGGCCGGGCACGTCCCGCCATCCTCGTCTCCCCGAACCGCGGCGGTCCCCGTCCTCACCGGGCCGCGGGCCGGCGAGGTGCCACGGGGACCTCCAAGCGCCGCGGCCACCCCGCAACCGCCCCGGGCAGGCGACACTGACGGACATGCCGGTAGCGCCCAAGCGCCTCAAGGACCTCGTCGAGGGCACGGTCGACCACCACCCGTCGATCACCCACCCGGCCCTGCAGAAGATCACCATCCGCTGGCGCGGCTCGTACGGCCACCTCGACGCCTGGGCAGGACAGGGCGACGACAACGACGAGCGGATCCCCCTGTGCCGCCTCGAGTACCTCGGCGACAAGGACAACTGGGCGTTCGCGATCTACGACCCGGCCGGCGAAACCTACACCGACGCCGTCCTCACCACCGGCCAGCGCACCGGGCACCCGAACGACGCCCACGACACCGCCGCCCTCGCCCACCTCACCGACTACCTGGAGTAACAGACAGGCATGCGTCAGCCAGGCAGGAACTTCTGCGGCGCTGCACTAGGTACCCAGCCAGCCTAGGACGTCGGTGCGCAGCGAGTCGGTCGACGCCAGCGCGGCGAGCGAGTCAAGCAGCCGCGCCAGGCTGGTTTCTCCCAATTGCTCGACCCACCGGGCACGCAGCGCCTGGAAGATGTCGGCGGACGCCGTAATCAGGTCGCCACCACGCGCCGTCGGCCTGACCATCCTGCTGCGGGCGTCAGCAGGGTCGTCGACGCGCTCGACATAGCCCAGGCGCTCAAGGGCCTGGACGTGCTTGGCTGCCGCCTGCTTGCTGACACCCAGCCTTCTGGCCAGCTCGGACGCGGACGCGCCATCCGGCCCCAACGCCTGCAGCGCGAAGGCGTGGACCGGCCGCGCGTCGGGATGACCGACGGTCGCGAGACCAGCATGCAGGTCGTCGATGACGGTCCGGAAGGCGGCCAGCAGACGGACCGGGAGCTCGTAGCCGGCGGGTTCACTTGACGACATCGACAACCCGGTTGACTATATCGACAACCACATTGTCTATTATAGGGATCGACCATGACCGTCGTCCGCAGCGCCGACGCGCGCCGCACCACCACCCCCAACGCAACGATGACCACCTTCGCCTCACCGACCCAGGGCGGCGCCGCAAGCGCGATGTGGCGGGTGGACATGGCCACTGGCGCGAAGGGACCCGTCCACAGCTTCGACGTGGAGCAGATCTGGACCGTGCTCGACGGCGCGGCCACCATCGACATCGCCGACCACTCCCACTCCGTGGCCACCGGAGACACCGTCATTCTCCCGGCCGGCGTCCCGCGTCAGATCCACGCCGACCCGAACCTCGGGTTCGCCGCCGTGGTGGCCGCGCCAGCCGGCGCGCGCGCCCGACCGATCGACGGCGACGAGGTGGTCCCCGCATGGATCGCCTGAGCGTGAGTTCCAGGGCGCATCACGAGCGCAGTATGACGTCCCCGAGTGGCCGCGGACCTACATCGCAAGGCTCGCGGCCGTCGTCGCGCCGAGGTCACCGACGACGGTGACAGGGTCACGCAGACGCTTCCAGCGCAGCCGGTCGCGATCGACTCCACCGCCCGGACCGCTCCCGCCGTGTCGTTGTTTCCATGCACGTACAGGGCGCACGGACGACCCACCTTAGCGTCAAGACACGGATAGCAGAAAGTATCGCAAAAGTGTGGTCAACAAGGGTGTTGGATCCGTCTTGAGGCTGGCCGCCGTACGGCTCCCGGCTCCCGCCAACGGCCCCGCCGGGCGGTGGATTCCTATCCGCGGAAGACGGTAATGGCGCGGCCGGCGGGGCTGGTGGCGGTGGTGATGCCGGTGCGTTCGTGGATGGGGGGCGCGGCGGGTCGGCGGTCGAAGAGGGCGAGGGTGCCGGTGTCGAGGCCGAGGCGGTCGAGGTAGCCGTCGAGCTGGGCCAGTCCGGCGTCGAGCGGGTCGGCGTCGTGGGCGCCGCGGACCTTGATCTCGAAAGCCTCTCGCTGCTCGGCGCGGGTGCCGTCCGGGCCGGGGTAGGGCCAGCGGACAAGAATGTCGAGCCTGCCTCGACCAACAGCCTCTTCCGGCTGCACCGAGCCCCCACCATTGACGATGCGCTGCAGATAGGCATGGACCAGCAGGTGTGGCGCCGCTTCGTGGTAGATCTGTTGGGACACGAGCCTGTCGCCGTACTGCTTCCAGAACTCCGCGAACTCCGTCAGCAGACGCGTGAAGTCCATCCGGCCATCCGGACGTACATAGGCGCGTGGGCGCGGGGCATCGGTGATGAAGCCAAACACGTCGTCGGTGAGGACCCGGACGATGATCTCGTTGTAGATCGGGTTCGCGGCCCGCACCGGTGCGTCGGGAGCAAGCAGGCCCAGGTCGCGGACGTACCGCAGGTCATCACGGTTCGGCTTCGTGGTTGGCAGCAGACCAGTGATCACGGGCTCGATAATCGCGCGCACACGCGGGTCGTTCAGCTTGTCGACCAGCGAGTCGAAGTGGATCGCCCAGGCGAGCACAAGTCGCTTCCTCGCCTCGTCGATGTGGTCGGTCGTGACCGGTGTGGAGGCGGGCACCGCCATCTTGCGGACGATTTCGTTCGCCAGCGCGTTGACCAGCCACGGCTGCCCACCGGTCAACTCGAAGGCCAGTTCAACCGCCTCGGGAGCGAACTTCTGCCCTGTGTCAGCGGTGTGCTGGCCGTAGAGGTCGCGGACCTCGTCACGGGTGAAGTTTCCCAGGCGCAGCGACTCCACGATGATGTTGAAAGGGCTCGGCCCCCCAAGCCTGGTGGCGTTGCCACCGGCCGCGGTCTTGTAATCACGGAGGTCGCGCAGGCCGCACAACGCCACTGAGGTGGGAAAGTGCGCGGGCCTGTTGTTCGCGCCGGCGCGAAGCTGGCTGAGGAAGCTGACGAGGCTGCGGCCCTCCAACGCGTCGATCTCATCGAGGAACAGCACCACCGGCCGCGGGCAGGCCTCCGACCATGCTTGCAGAGCACTGCCCAGCAGTGCCCCGTCCGGCGCCTCCGGCCACAGAGGCGGGCAGAGTTCTGACGGCAGGAAGACCCTCGCGTCCGCGCGCACCCGGTTGAGGATCGCGCGGGTCGCCTCACCGACGTCATCGGGCCACGGCCGCCCGGGCTCACACGACGTCAGCAGCGCCGCGAACTGGCCGCCAGCCGTCAACTCCTGGGCAAGCGCCCGCAACGTGGTCGTCTTCCCCGTCTGCCGCGGCGCATGGACCACGAAGTAGCCCTCCTGCTCGACCAGCCCGAAGACCTCTGGCAGCCGCGCGGAGGACGAGATCATGTAGTGCTTGCTGGGCACGCACGGCCCAGCGATGTTGAACCAGCGAGCCACCACGCCACCGCCCTCCACGGCCACGGAGCACGGAGCACGGAGCACGGAGCACGGAGCACGGAGCACGGACCGATCATCGCCACTCTACGGACCACCACCGTCAGCGGCCGCCCGCGCACCGGCTCCGAAGGCCAACAGCCGCGGTCATGTTCTCTGCCGACCCGCCACGCGGATGGGCCGCCGTTACCACACGTCGCGGCCGGCGACGAGGCCAGCCCGTCATCGGACCCAGTACTCGACGCCTCAGCCCGCCATCAACGACGCGGCTACGGCGGCCGGTGGCCCCCAGGTTCCAGCAGGCCTCCCGCGCGGCGGCGTCAACCTCGCCGATCACCGCGAGCGGCTCGCGCAGGCGCTTGCGCTTCAGCCCCGTCGCAATGGTCTCGACGCTGCGGAGGTCGCCAGTCGTGTCGCTGTTGCCATGCACGTACAGGGCGTACGGCCGGCCGACGGTCGCCTTGAGACACGGATAGTAGATCTGGTCGAAAAAGTGTTTCAAAGCCCTGACATGTAGCCGATGTTGGCCGGCGTCCCGAGCAGGTAGCCGTCGGCGGCAAGCACATCAATCGCGGTGGCCGCCAAGGCTGGGCGCATCACGACTTCCACGCCCTCGATCGCCTCATCCCTGGCACCGGCGAGCACTGCCTCCAACATCGTCTGCATGGACGGCGACGGGGTATGGTGGACGATCAACAGCTTCGGCATCGACGCCATGGTAGTGGCCCGACCACCCATCGCACCGCCCTCACAACGCCGCACCGGCGCTGCCCAGTTGCTGGACTCGGATCAGCGGCGCGGCAGGCTACCCGGCGGTTAGAGCCGCCGTAATGTTTCGGCGTCGAGCCACAATACGTACAGCTGCCTGCCGTCTGAGTGCAGCTGTACGGGCAGCGGCGTGCCGTCGGGCTCCGTGGGCGTGTACCACTGCCCTCTGGGCAGCCTGCCCGTGTCCAGCGACGTATTCGTCCCGCGCGGCGTCAACGTCAGGAAGAGAACGGTGTACAGGAGTTGGACGTAAAACGATCTTGGAAAGGTGTCGAGGAACTGTGGATGGTATTCGTACGCGAAGGGCTCGAGGAGGAACACCTGCCCCACCGGCTGGGTCGGCGGGACGGCCGACGCGGAGGAGCCGATGGTGCCGTCAGCGTCGGCGGCAGTCGACAGTATTTCGTCGATGACGCGCGCCTGGTCCTGCCCGGACCCACCACATGCTAGGCAGGAAAACTTTCCCTGAATGCAACCGAAACTGCTACACGGAATCTGTTCGGAGTAGTACTCCACCGACCCATCCCATCGGGTGCGGGTGCCGTTTTGATTGTGATAACCGTAACCCTGACACGCGGAGCAGGTAACTTTTCCGACGCCGGAACATGTCATGCATTGGTTGGTCGCCATGGCAGCCTCCCGAGACGTATCGGTCTCCATGCTCCTGCGGAACTGACGTTCTTTCGCAATGTACCTCCGCGGTCGCGGCCAGGGCTGCAGGGCGTAATGCAGAGTCCCGTTTCCGCAGGTCAGGCACCATGTTCGGGCGGTGGGGCGGATCCGGACGCAACGTGTCCGGGGCTGGCACTGGCGCAGGGCGCGCGGTGGGGTGAGCCCGAAGAGCACGGCCGTCTGTCACGTTGCGTAGAACATCGCAGTGGCGGGTGGGCGGGACTGCCACACCAACCGAGGAGCGCACCCACGGCCGGCACGAGAAACGCACGATCCAGCTCGCCAGGGCCGGCGAGGCGGTCCGCGCCCGCTACCCGCACGCCCGCACCGTCGCAAGGGTCCGCCACCACGTCACGCGCACCGTCACGAAGGGCCAGGGAAAGCGGCGGGTCACGAAGAAGATCCCAACTGTGGTCACCGTCTATGTGATCACCAGCCTGGCGCTCGAGACTAGGGTTCACTGGGTCCGGGATATGACGTTCCGTGAGGACACTTCCAAAGTCCGGACCGGCCCCCCGCCCCGCGTCATGGCCACGCTCCGTAACTTCGCAATCGGGCTGATCCGTCTCGCGGGCTACACCAGAATCGGTCCCACCATCCGCAAGATCCGACGCGACACCGCCCTACTCCTGACCGTCCTCGGCCTCAAAGACCCGGCCTGACCAGCATCAACAACTTTGCAGCACGCCCTGGCCAAGCTCACCCGCCCACACTCCGCATCCACACACTCAACCCCCGTACATCATGATCAACTTATGCTACGAGTCTGCCGGAAAATAACCCGTAGGTTCCGATGATGGGGCATGATCCTCTGGTAGGGGCGAGGTTGCGGTCACTCGGGAGCTGCTCGCGGCGAAGTTCGAGACGATCTTTCCGCATCTCGACGAGCGGCAGCGACGGCTGCTGATGGCCGCGGAGGCGCGGGCGTTCGGGCGTGGCGGGATCCGGCCGGTGGCCGCCGCTGCGGGTGTCCGGGAAGCCACGGTGTCGGTGGGTGTCGACGAGCTGGACGCGGGCGGGGAGCCGTTGGGCCGGGCCACAGGAACACCTTTTCCATGGCACCGGGCGTGCGCTGGTACTCCCGAAGGCGGTCCTGCGCCCAGAAGCGGCGGGTCGCCTCCTTGTCCCACGCCACGCAGGGCAGCCCAGCCCGACGGAAGAAATCGGGGATCTGGTAGCCCTTGCGGTAGAGCGGACCCTCATCTCCACAGATCAACTCCGCGATCCCCATGAGGATCTCGTCGTCGAAGGACTTCATGGGCGTCTCGGTTCTTCGTGGTCAAGGCACGGCTCCGAGCTGGGAGCGTGCGGACAGTGGTGTCGTGACCACGCTACCGACCAGAACCGATACTCAGCCGGCCGCGCAACAGGCTGTTGGGCGAGTGGCCAGCCAAAACGACCTCTTGCGCAAGATCAGTCACGTCTGTCATATCTGGCACAGGGTTCGCGCTACTTCTGGTCGCAAAAGTAGCGCGAATGGCGGCGCGTAGGGCCGCGAGCACGCGGTGCGCGCCGTCGCGGTCCTGGATGGTCGCGGGCGTCACGACGACGGCGAGCAGCAGGCCGAGCGTGTCGGTGGCGATGTGCCGTTTGCGGCCTTTGGTCTTCTTGCCCGCGTCGTAGCCGGCGGTCGAGGAGGGCACGGTTTCGGCGGCGCGCACGGTCTGGGAGTCCACGATCGCGGCGGTCGGCAGCGGCTGGCGTCCGGCGTAGACGCGGACCAGGTCGCGCAGGGCGTCGTGGACCCGCGGCCACACGTCTGCCTGTGTCCAGCGGCGGAAGATGTCGTAGACGGTCATGGCGGGCGGTAAGTCACGGGGAAGCTGACGCCAGGCGATCCCGCCGCGGACGACGTAGAAGATCGCGTCGAGGGTGGTCCGGCGCGGGTGCTTCTCCGGCCGGCCGCCCTTACCAGCGGTGTTGCCCGGTGGCGGCGGCAGCGGTTCCAGGACGGCCCACTGGGCGTCGGTCATCGACGACGTCGGGTAGAACGGGCACGGCGTTGGTGTGGTGGATGCCGCACGGCGGTGGGCCGGGCATGACGGACACAGGCAGATCGGGGACACTGGCACGTGGGCTCCTGGCGGACCGGTTGGCGTCGAGAACCACCAGTCCTACCGGGAGCCCGCCTACTTTCGATCAAGAAACACCCATCGCCCGCACAGTTCTCAGACGCACTCTAAGTGGCTGACCGGCACTCGGAGGGTGATGAGCAGGAAGCGCCTCGACCGCCCGGTGTCGACACCAGCACCAGCGGCCACCGATGCCCGGCACGCCACCCTTGGCCTCCTCGTCCCGCTCCTGACCGACCGTCGCCATTGCCCCGTCAACGAAGGCGCACACTGGGTGATCAACTCGGCCCCAGGCGGCCACCAGCGCAACCAGAATAGCGACCGGTCCATATAATGGCCTTCATGGAGACCATACCGATCACGGAGGCGAAGGCCCGGATCGCCGAACTGGCGGAGCGGGTCGCACGAGAGCATGATCACTTCACGATCACCCGCAACGGACGGGCGGACGTCATGCTGATCTCCGTTGCCGAGTATGAGTCGATGCGCGAGACCCTCGACCTTCTGTCGGACGGCGAGGCTCTCGCGGATCTGCGGCAGTCGAGGGACGACTTCGCCACGGGCGACACCTTCGCCCTGGACGAGGTCGTGGCCGAACTGAACGAGCGGCGGGCCAGGGACGAGTGACGGCCGCCAGCGACGCGCCCTACGAGGTCGCGCTGTCGCGCAGAGCACGGAGAAACCTCCACGAGGACCTGCCCCTGGAGGTCGCGGCCGCCGCACTGGAGACGATCCAGCGAGCGATCGCCATAAATCCCCACCGAGTCGGAAAGCCGTTGGACGAGCCCTTCGATGGCTTCTACTCGGCGCGCAGAGGAACCTACCGCATCATCTATCGGATCGACGCGGCCAAGCATCTTGTAGAGATCCACTCCATCCGGCATCGGCGGGACGTCTATCACCTGTAATCACTGAGGAGCAATTGCGCTTCGCCTCGGCCTCCGCACGTCGAGATCGCGCTGCCGTCGCGCAGGCACGGAGAAACCTCCACGAGGACCTGCCCCTGGAGGTCGCGGCCGCCGCCCTGAAGAAGACCAGCGAACGATCGCCAGGTCGGGAAACTCGCGGCGACCGTCGCCCCCAACTCCCGGCGGGCGCCGTGGTCGCGGCGCTGGTCGCGTCGCTCCTCCTGTGGCGAGTAGTCGCGGGCGACGGTGCGACGACCGACCGGGCGGCACTCTCACGGCGACTTGCGGTCGCCGCCTCCGGCGCGGCGAAGAACAATGCGGAACTCGCCCGCCGGCTGGCCGTCGCCGCCTATCGCACCGCGCCCACCACCGAGGCCCGCGCCGGCGTGTTGCGGTTGTTCGCCTCCACCGACCGTCCCCTGACCACCTTCGAGGGCCACGGAGACACCGTCAGGCACGTCATCTTCAGCCCGGACGGAAAACTGCTCGCTTCCGGAGAAGATAGCGGCGCCATCTGCCTGTGGGACGCCGCTGCTCGCGGTCAGGCCGCACCGGTGGCCGCCTTTCTTGGTCACGTGGGCAGCCCAAACGGCAAGCTCCTCGCGACCGGCAGCAGAGACAAGACCGCCAAGCTCTGGGACACCAGCGTCCGCGGCACGATCTTCCAGCCGCTCGCCACCTTTGCCGGCCATTCGGCGTGGCTTTCCAGTCTCGCCATCAACCCTGCGGGCACGCTTCTTGCCACCAGCAGCGACGACAAGAAGGTGATGCTGTGGAATCTCGACGCGGCACGTCTGGCGGCAGACGCCTGCGCTGCCGGCCATCGACTCACCCGCGACGAGTGGACAACCACCGTCCCCAACACGTCCTATCTCCCGCCTTGCCCCTGATACGCCGCGAACGTGGCGACGAGTTCCCAGCGGGCCTCGCGTGCAGCGGCCTCCACCTCGCCGACGATCGCAGCGGCTCCCACAAGCGCTTCCACCTCAGCCCGGTGGCGATGGTCTCGACTCCGCAGACCTCTCCGGTCGTGTCTAGAGTTCCCGTGCACGTACACGGCATATGGCCGACCGGCGGTGGCATCGAGTCCGGAGTAGTAGATCCGGTCAGAAAGGAACCGACCCCTGGTCACGGGAACGATGCTCCCCGTAACCCCATCTGGCCGAAATGGATGCCCGGCCCACGAGGCGGGACGCCGGTCGGCTACGGCATCAAGCTCGCAGCGACCGTCGCCCCCAACTCCCAGCACGCCTCTCGATCTTTCGCGTCCGGGGTACCGAGCACCGTCACCGGCTCGCGCAACCGCTTCCACTTCAAGCCCGTGGCGATGGTCTCCACGCTGCGGATCGCGCCCGTGGTATCGGAGCCACCGTGGACATACAGGGCGTAGGGGCGACCTACCGTCGCCTCCAAACAGGGGTAATAGGCTTGATCGAAGAAATGCTTCATGGCGCCGCTCATATAGCCGATGTTCGCCGTCGTGCCCAAAAGATAACCATCAGCCGCCAGCACATCTGAGGCGGAAGCCGACAGCGCCGGGCGCACCTCCACTGCCACGCCCTCGATAGCCTCATCACGGGCACCGGATAAGACGGACTCTAGTATCGCCTGCATCGTGGGCGACGGTGTGTGGTGGACTACTAGGAGCGTGGGCACAACCGATATTCTAGCGCGCGGTTTCCAGGCGATCATCTCGCTTATGTCACCGAAATGACCTATGCCTCGCGATGGGGACTCCGATCTACTCCCGTTACAGACGTTCGCTCTGGTCTACACGGAGAAAACACGCCGCCCTGGACCCGCGTGGACCCGCGTGGACCCGCGTGGACCCGCGTGGACCCGCGTGGACCCGGCCAGATTCATCTTCCGAAGGGGCGGGACGCCACGGCGGCCTTGAGTCGATCGGCGAGGGCGGCGACTTCCGCACGTAGGGCGTCGGGCTTGTCGATGGTAAAGGACCAGCCGAGTCCGGCGAGCATCTGGGCCATACCGTCGAGCCTTTCGACTCGGGCTTTCAACAAGACCCCGTCGGACCGTTCGGTCAGTATGCCGATGGTTGGTGGCAGCCGTCGTTTCGCCTCGTCGGGCGTGGTGTGTAGTACCACGGCGACCTCATGCTTCCAGTCCACGGCCGCTATTCCCGCCAGCACGTGTTCGGCGGGGTCGAAGCCAGACGGTACGTCGTAACTGCCGTCAGCAGGACGGACCTGGGCGATGCGGTCGAGTCGGAATGTGCGGACCTCACCTCGGAGATGGTCACGCCCCGTCACGTACCAGCGGCCAGCATGGAAGACGAGCCCATACGCGTCGAGCGAGCGTTGACCGCTGCGCCCATCCCATGCGGTGTAGTCAATGGTGACGGTGCGCCGCTGGTGGGCGGCTTCGGCGAGTTCAAGCAGGACGGGTGCCCCGGGCGGAACACCTACTCGGCTGGGCGCGGTGAACCATGTGGTGGACAGCAACGAGCCCAAGCGGTTCGCCAGTGCGCCCGGCAGGACGCGTTGCAACTTCGCCATCGCGCTATCGGCCGCGGCGACCTCGGTGGTCAGCAGCCCGGAGCGACGGCCGGCAGTGAGGCCGAGCATGACCGCGATCGCCTCGTCGTCGGTCAGCATGAGTGGCGGGAGCTTGTAGCTACGCGCCAGCCGGTAGCCGCCGTAGCGGCCGCGACGGGCCTCAATCGGGATGCCGAGGTCGGCAAGGTGCTCGGCGTAACGGCGCACGGTCCGCTCATCGACGCCGAGACGCTCAGCGAGCTCACCGACCGTGTGCTGGCCGCCAGCCTGCAACAACCCGAGCAGAGCGAGCACGCGCGCCGTGGGCCGGGCCAAGATTCTCCGCCAATCCGGTCGGATGTTGTCCGATATCAACTCTACGTTGACCACATGGCGGCCTACGTACTCGTTCCCGGATTCTGGCTCGGCGCATGGGCCTGGCGCCCCGTTGCCCAACCACTGCGTGAGCGCGGGCACAATGTGCATCCGGTCTCCCTGACCGGCATGGCCGAGCGGGCCGGTCAGGCGCGGCCCGATACCGACCTGGAAACCCACATCAACGACGTGGTGAACCTGCTGGCCTCGCGGGACCTTCACGACGTGATCCTCGTCGGACACAGCTACGCCGGCCTGGTGATCACCGGTGCCGCCGACCGGCTCCCCGAGCGCATTGAGCAACTCGTCTACCTCGACACCGGCCCTCTGCCCGACGGCATGTCGCAAAACGAATTCGCACCGCCCGAGCAGCAGACGACCAATGCGGAACTCGTCGCGAACTACGGGGACGGCTGGCAGCTACCGCCGCCCCCGTGGGCGACGCTCGCCGCCCCCGTCCCCGACGTCGACGAAGCGGCCATTGAAGCGCTCACCACCAACTCGGTCCCGCAGCCTTGGGCGACCGCCACCTCACCAGCACGGCTGACCGGCAGGTGGGAAAAGCTGCCCCGACTGGCGATCCTCTGCACCTTCACGACCGAACAGGTCCGCGCCATGGCGGCAACCGTGCCGGCCTTCCGGCACATGGCCGGCGACATCTGGCGGTACGCCGAGCTACCTACCTGGCACTGGCCAATGTTCAGCCGCCCCGCCGAGCTCGCCGAGATCCTTGACGGTGCCACCCGGTAGGTCTCGCATCGGCTCAGCGGTTTCCCGGCGAACGCACCGAGGTTTTGGTCGAAGAAGTTGCGCCAAGGTAGATGCGTGAACTGGTAACGCCACGTCATCAGGGAGCGGCCATGGTGGCTCCAAGCTCCCGCATGACCTGAAACGGGACCGCCGCTGCGCCCGCATACCCATCAGGGCCACGGAGGTAGCCGCGCCGAACTCCCAGCAGGCTTCGCAGCGGCCGCGTCCGGAGCGCCGAACATCAAGGTGCGATCAGCTCGACCTTCGGAAAGTACGTCCGGTACCGGACGGCGTCGCGAGTAAGCAGCCGATAGCCGGCGACGGCGGCGTGTGCGCCGATCAAGAAGTCGGGGAGGGGCGACGTCCTTGTCCCACCCCGTCGGCGGTAGTGCGTATAGGTCTTGCCGGCAAGGAAGGCCGCCGGGTACGGAAGGCTGTCTCGTCGAAACAGCTCTGGCCGGAGCGTGTCATCGAGATCCTCAATCCGCGGATAGCGGACGGAGACCTCCGCGTAGATCACCGGATTGATTACGAGCTGCGCCTCATCCGCGGCCGCCGCGACCGCTGCGGCGGACCAATCGCCCCACCGGGGATCGTCACCAAGCAGGTCGAGCAGCACGTTGCTGTCAACCAGGACGGAAGTCATTCGCCGCGGGTAAGCGCCATGATCTCATCGGTGGACATGCCCGGCGGAGCCGTGCCGCGAAGTCGGCGCACAATGCGCTGGCCGCGCCCATCGCCCCGACCTGGCTCCACGCGCACGATATGGACGCCGTCGTCATCGAAAATGATCTTTATCTCACTGCCCGGGAGGAGGCCGGCCTTCTCTCGGATCTCTACCGGGATCGTCACCTGACCCTTGGATGTGATCCGCATCGACGCCTCCTACTTCTCAAAGTAAGAGTATTACACTGCCCGCTAGGGCGCGTATCGGGTTGTGATCGATCTGTGGGGTTCGTTCGTGTGGCAGGTCTGATCGGGTAGACCGTCGTGTATGACGCGGACGCAACTGACAGACGAGGAGTGGGAGTTCATCGAGCCCTACCTGCCGATCGGCAGGTTCGGCCCGTACCCG
>NZ_CAKKTK010000091.1:13298-17730 GCF_920656135.1 Frankia sp. Cppng1_Ct_nod
GGAACAGCGACGCAGCCGGCGCCGGCACCCGACCCGTCGCCGTCGCCGTCGCCGTCGCCGTCGCCGTCGCCGCAGACAAGGCCTACTCGTCCCGCGGCAACCGCGCCTATCTGCGTAGACGCCACATCACGGCGGTCATCCCGGAGAAGGCCGACCAGAGCAGCCGGGTGAACACCTCGCCCTCGCGAATGTTGGCCGCCACCAGGTTCCACAGCCTGCAGACCTCGTGCTGTCCGATGCGGTGGATGCGGCCGAAGCGCTGCTCGATGCGGTTGGGGTTCCACGGCAGGTCGTAGTTGACCATCAGGTGCGCGGTCTGCAGGTTCAGGCCCTCCCCGGCGGTGTCGGTGGCAATAAGGATCTGGCAGTCGCGGTTCTTGGCGAACTCCTCGGTAATCTGCCGCCGCTCCGCGCGGCGCACGCCGCCGTGGATCGCTCTGACCGCATCGGGCTTGCCCAGCAGGGACCGGATCCGTGCGGTGAGGTAGTCGAGTGTGTCGCGGTGCTCGGTGAAGATGATCAGTTTGCGCGGCCAGCCGTCGGCGTCGGTCGTCAGCACGTGGTCCTGCAGGATCTGGCTCAGCTCGGTCCACTTGCGATCGGTACCGATGTCACGCACCCGCTCCGCGACCTTGACCAGTTCATCCAACTCACTCAGCTCGGCGTTCAGCTCCTCGACCGTCCGCGCGGCGGTGGCCGCGTCGAGGAGCTCATCCTCAAGCGTCTCGATCTCTTCGGCGCTGTACTCGTCGTCGTCCAGGATCCCGAGATCAACTTCGATCTCCCGCTCGACGTACTTGCCCGACAGGATGTCCCGCTTCTTGCGCTCGAGCCGTGCGGTGCGGCGTACCAGGGACTTGTAGATCGCTTCCGGGCCGGAGGCCAGGCGTCGCTGCAGCACCGTGAGGGCGAAGCCGACGGTGTTGCGCCGCTTGCCACCGAGTCGTTCGGCGCGGTCCATGCCCTCCCGCACATAGGCGGTGACCTGTTCGTACAGGTCGTACTCCAGCGCGGTCAGCTCGTACGGGACGGT
Organism: Frankia sp. Cppng1_Ct_nod; assembly: GCF_920656135.1. Lineage (NCBI taxonomy): Bacteria > Bacillati > Actinomycetota > Actinomycetes > Frankiales > Frankiaceae > Frankia > Frankia sp. Cppng1_Ct_nod. The sequence continues at coordinate 14,332 of NZ_CAKKTK010000091.1, forward strand.
CTCGGCGATCCGTTCGGGGAACAGCTTCTTGCCCTCGAACGTGAGCAAGTCTTCCTTGACCATGCGGCGCATGATCCCGGTCGTGTCGGCGGGCGACGAGGCCGCGAGCTGATTCGTCAGCTGGGCATCAGGCTGGCGGCTGCCGTGGTGCCGAGGTGCCGAGGTGCCAGCAGGCCTCGCGGGCGCCGGCGTCGGCCTCGCCGATCACGGTGAGCGGGCCGCGCGGGCGAGCGTCGGTCGTACCCAGGGACGCTGCCCGACTTTCGGTTATCCACGTAGCAAGGTGATTCGGCGGCCAGCGGGGCTTGTGGTCGTCGTGATGGCGGTGCGCTCGTCGATGGCGGGGGCAGCGGGGCGCTGGTCGAAGATGGCGAGGGTGCCGGTGTCGAGCTGGAGACGATCGAGGTAGCGGTCAAGCTGCTTGAGGCCCTGGCGAAGCGGGTCCGCCTTGGTCGGACGCCAGGTCTTGATCTCCAACGCCTCACGCTGGACGCGGCGGGAGCCATCGGGAGTCGTGTAGGGCCAGCGGATATGCAGGTCGATACGGCCCGAACCGACCGCGTACTCACGCTCGACAAACCCACCGCCGTTCACAACGCGCTGGAGGTAGCCCATGAGGATCAGCTGGGGGGCCGCCTCGTGGTAGAAGCCTGTCTTGATAAGAAAGTCACCGTTCTCCATCCACCAGTCCGCGAACTCGTCGAGCACCTTGGGGAAATCGAAGCCGCCGTCCGAGCGGACGAACGAGCGGGGGTCGGCGGTGACGCTCTCCTGGATGCTTGACGACAGAACCCGGGCGATGACCTCCCGGTAGATCGGGTTCGCGACGCGGACAGGAGCCATGGGGGCGATCAGGCCGAGGTCACGAACGTAGACGAGGTCATCGTCATAGGGCTCAAGAGTGAGCGGGTCACCGGCTAGCAGCGGACCGACAACCCGCCGCACCCGCGGCTCGGCGAGCCTGGCCGCAAGCGAGTCCAGGTGAGTGACCCGGGCGAGGATAAACCGCTCCTTCGCCGCATCGAGGTGATCGACGGTGATCGGTTCGGGCGCGGGCACAGCTAGTTTCTCGACGACCTCACGGGCGAGCGCGTTCACCAGCCAGGGCTGGCCGCCGGTCAGCTCGTAGGCGTGCTCGACGGCGCCCGGGGCGAACTGCTGCCCGGTATCGGTGGTGTGCTGGCCGTAAAGCTCGGCGACCTCGTCCGGCGTGAAGTCCCCAAGCCGAAGGGACTCCAGTTTGACATTGAAGGGGCTCGCGGTCCCGAGACGGGTGGCATTACTACCGGACATGATCTTATAGTCGCGGACGTCACGCAGACCGCAAAGGGTCACTGACCAGGGAAAGTCCCCGGTCTCGCGCTCGGGAAAGCCAGCCCGCAACTGGCGGAGCACGCTGATCAGACTCTCGCCGCGTACCGCGTCGATCTCGTCGAAGAAGAGCACCAGTGGACGTGGGCAGACCCTCGACCACAGGGTGAGTGCCTCACGCAGAAGCGAGGCATCCGGCGCCCCGGGCCAGACCGGTGGTTGGAGGGCTGCCGGCAGCGCGGTGATCGCGCGGGTGCGGATCTCTTGCAGGATGGCGAGCTGCGCCTGCGCGTAGTCGTCTCCGGCGGCCTGTGCGGCCTCACACGTGAAGTGCAGAGCCGCATACTGCCCACCGGCGGTCAGCTCGCGGGCAAGCGCGCGCAGCGCCGTCGTCTTCCCCGTCTGCCGAGGGGCGTGCACCACGAAATACGCCCGCTGGTCGACGAGTCCTGGCCCCTCTGGCAGTCGCTCCAGAGCCGGGATCATGTAATGGTTCGCGGGCACACACGGACCGGCCGTGTTGAACCGGCGAGGCATCGATCCTCCCTCCGCGGACCTGCCAGCAGGGTTGCTCCGTGACCACCCTACGCGTGATCGACGATCTAGCCAGGGCTCGATGCCGACACACCTCGGGTCCAGGGTTCGCACTACTTCTGGTCGCAGCACCCTGGCTAACGTAGGGGTTCGGCGGCCCGTCAGGGGGGCCAACTTCCCAGAGCCGACGACAGAAGGCGGTCCGGTCGTCGTCAGGCGCGATACCGTACGCATCCAGCAAACCGTGCTCCCAGCCGGGGCCGCAGTTCCACAGGGTGCGTCGCAGGGTCAGGCACAATCGGCTAAGAGGAGGTGGCATGCATCCGCTGGTCGAGGTCAGGCGGGCAGAGATCCAGGGACTCTGCCGTCGGCTCGGCATCCGCCGCCTCGACCTCTTCGGCTCGGCGACCAGCGAAGCCTTCGACCCCGACAGCAGCGACGTCGACGTCCTCGTCGAGTTCGACACAGACCGCGCCGGATTCGACTACTACGGCAGCTACTTCGGCCTCAAGGAGGAACTCGAGCGCCTGCTGGGCCGCGCTGTTGACGTCGTCAGCATCACCAGCATCCGCAACCCCTACTTCCGGGACCAGGTCATGCGCACCAGGCAGCTCCTGTATGCCGCCTGACCCGCGTAAATATCTCTGGGACGCCGCGAAAGCGGCCGAACTCGCCCGAGGCTTCGCCCACGGCCAGACCTTCGCCGACTATCAGGCGAACGCGATGCTCCGCGCCGCTGTCGAACGCGAGTTCGAGATCATCGGGGAGGCGTTCAACCAGCTCTCCAAGGTCGCCCCAGACCTCGCCGCCGCGGTCCCCGAGCTCCCTCGCATAGTCGCTTTCCGGAACATCCTCATCCACGGCTACGCCACCGTCGACGACGCCCTCGTCTGGCAGGTACTCCAGGAAAAACTCCCCGAACTCGAACACGTGGTCCGCAGAATGCTGGCGGAAGACTGACCCGGCTGCGCCAAGATCGGCCTACCGGCCAGGTGAAGCGGGCGCCGCTGCGGAGAGCGGTCTCGGCGGTCACCCGCGACCCAGATGCTTACCTTCTGTGTGCGTACGAGCACCCTGGTTCGCGCCAGCTTCTGGTCGCAGCACCCTCGCTAACGTAGGGGTGCGGCCCCCACCGTGGCGACGATTCCTATCAATGCGAACCAGAACGCGCGACGCGGAAACCAACGTCGTCGACCTGGAAGGTCGGATGGCTACGGCGCCGCACCGACGCCCGGCAGCTCCAGTGCTCGTCGAACCACCCGCCGCCTCGCAGCACCCGATAGGTGCCGTAGACCTCGGCGTCGTATGTGTCCCAACACCAGTCCCAGACATTGCCGAGCATATCGTATAGTCCCCACCGGTTAGGCTTCTTGCCGCCCACCTCGTGGATTCGCTCGCGCGAGTTGGCTCGATACCACGCAATCTCGTCTAGTTGTCCGTACCGCGGACCTGTCGTGCCGGCACGACAGGCGTATTCCCATTCGGCCTCGGTTGGCAAGCGGTACCCGTCTGCGCGGACGTCCCATTCGACGTCGTCACCGGCGATGCTGTAGG
>NZ_CAKKTK010000092.1:0-16425 GCF_920656135.1 Frankia sp. Cppng1_Ct_nod
GCGCCGGCACGGTCAGTCACCGGAAAGCGATGATCTCCCGGGACGGTTGGGTGAGCAGACTGCCTCGACCATCCCGGGAGACGGGTGAGCAGCTACCCCCCGACCCCATCACCCCGCTGGCGTCCCCGTCGGCGGGGTGATCGCCGTTCCGGCGACGACGGGTGTTCCCGGCTGAGGGCTCCGCGAGGTGCGGGCTCGATAAATCCTGTTAACCACCACCTGGGCCCGCGATGGCGGAACACCGGAACCGCTTGTACGACTGTAGGGGCTCCAGGGGCATATGCGGGGTGTCACGGGGACGTAAAACCGGTACCCGGGTCCGTGAACGTCGTTCCAGGAGTTTCTCGGAGAAGTTTGTTGCCCAGGCCTGAGAATCCGCTTAGTTTTTGCCTTGGCCTGCCCGACGATGCCCGACTCGCGCCGCCACCAGGCGTGAAAAAGGCTATAACCGGAGAGTGACCACTACATAGGGCGAGGTTAAAGAAAAATTTCATATGCATGTGATAGCCGCATCGGGGTAGCCTCCCAGCTGTACGGGCAGGGGACGCGAATGATCGGTTTCCCACAGAAAGGATTGCGAATGAGGATTCGCCGAAAGATAGGAATCTTTGCGGCTTCCACGGGCGTCGTAGCGGCCATGGCCCTGGTGCCGGCGACAGCCGCGTACGCAGACCCGGACAATCCGCGTGTTGATCTTTCCGGTCAGGCCCTGTGTGCAAGTGGTGCGGTGCCGGACTCGTTGACCATCAAGATTGGAACTGAGAGCCGGGGGCTGGCACCGGACCAGAACGGATTCTACAGTACGACCTTCTTCGATGTTGCCACTTTCGGCGAGGCTGGCAAAGCCTTCAAATCTTGTGCGGGTACGACCACGGTCTTTGATTTCATAGAATTCCGCCCGGCTGTCCAGGGTAGCACCTCTGATCATAGGAACTTTTTCGGATAGTAGACACGGCGGCTGACCAATACGGCCAGTTCCCTGCTCGTCGATCAGGATGAAGTGGCCTCCATCGGCTTCGACCGGCGCCGCCACCGACGGTTACCGGGATGCGATGATCTCCTGGGATGGTTGGGTGAGCAGACTGCCTCGACCATCCCGGGAGATCCGCGCGAACAGCTACCCACCGGACCGGACCGTTGCGCCGGCGTCACCGTCCGCGGGCTCTTCAGCCCCCCGGCAACGCTGGCTTCGACGGTTGGTCGGGCATGTCCTGCGGTACCGCCGCAACGTCATCTGGGCTTTCGGCGCCGCGGTGCTCGGCACCACGATCGCCGCGGTCACGCCGCTGATCGAACGCGCGGTGATCGACAACGTTATCGTCGACCACCGCGATCCGCTCGCCCCCTACGTGATCGCACTGCTCGCCGCCGGGGTGCTGCGCTTCGCGGCCGGCTTCGTCCGCCGTTACGTCGGTGGACGCCTTTCCCTCGACGTCCAGTACGACCTGCGGGACGCGGTGTTCGCCGCGCTCGCCCGCCTCGACGGTGCCCGCCAGGACAGGGTCCGGACGGGCCAGATCGTCAGCCGTTGCATCTCCGACGTCACCGTCGTGCAGGGCCTGCTGTCGTACCTGCCGTTCCTGAGCGGCAACGTCCTGCTGTTCGTACTCTCGATTGCGATCATGGTGGTGCTCTCGCCGCCGCTCACCCTGGTCGCGCTCGCCGTCGGCCCGCTGCTGTTCCTCATCGGGATCCGGGCCCGGCGCACCGTCTTCCCCGCGACGTGGGCGGCGCAGCAGCAGGCCGGCGAGGTCGCGGGTGTGGTCGAGGAGGCGGTCGCGGGCGTCCGGGTGGTCAAGGGCTTCGGGCAGGAGCACCGGGAGCTGGCCAGGCTCGCGGCCTCCGCCCAGGTCCTGTTCTCCCTGCGGATGCGGGCGGTTCGCTTCACCAGCCGGTACGCCCCGGCGCTCGCGGCGGTGCCGGCCCTCGGGCAGGTGGGGGTGTTGGCCTTCGGTGGATGGCTGGCGCTGCGCGGCAGCATCAGCCTCGGTACCTTCCTTGCGTTCAGCACCTACGTCGGCGAGCTCGTCGCGCCGACACGCATGCTCGCGGGCCTGCTCGTGGTGGGGCAGCAGGCCCGGGCGAGTGCGATCCGGGTGTTCGAGGTCATCGACACCCACCCGTTCGTCACCGAGCGGCCGGACGCGACCGGTCTCGGCCGGGCGAGGGGAACGGTCGAACTCGACAACGTCACCTTCGGCTACACCCCGGACCAGCCGGTGTTGGCCGGGGTGAGCCTGCGGGTCGAACCCGGCCGGACGCTCGCCCTTGTCGGGACGTCCGGGTCGGGCAAGTCGACGGTGGCCGCGTTGCTGTCCCGTTTCTACGATCCCGACGCAGGCTTGATCCGCATCGACGGCCACGACGTCCGGGACCTGACCCTGTCATCGCTGCGGGCACAGCTCGGGGTGGTGTTCGAGGACAGTTTCCTGTTCTCCGACTCGGTTCGCGCCAACATCGGCTACGCCCGGCCGGACGCGGACGAGGCGTCGATTGTGGCCGCGGCGCGGGCGGCCCAGGCGGACGGCTTCATCCGGGATCTCCCGGACGGGTACGACACCGTCGTGGGCGAGCAGGGGCTGACGTTGTCAGGCGGGCAGCGCCAGCGGATCGCCCTGGCCCGAGCCCTGCTCACCGACCCGCCTGTGCTGATCATGGATGACGCGACGTCCGCGGTCGACGTCCGGGTCGAGGCCGAGATCCACACCGCGTTGCGGGAGATCATGCGTGGACGGACCACTCTCCTGATCGCGCACCGCCGTTCCTCCCTGCACCTGGCCGATGAGATCGCCGTGCTCGACGCGGGACGCCTGGTCGATGTCGGCACCCACGAGGAGCTGACCGCCCGGTGCCCGCTGTACACGTTGCTGCTGTCCGGCCCGACCCTCGACCGCCCGAGCATCGGCGTGGCCGTGGATGCGGCCGTGGCCGTGGATGCGGCCGTGGGCATGGATGCGGCCGCGGGCGTGGATGCGGGCAGCTCGCGGGTCGACGGGGTCACGCCGTCGCGGTGGGCCGGCGATACCCGTGCGGTCGCTCCGAGGGTCATGCCCCGCCCGCGTCAGGCCCCTGCTGGGACCCCGGGTGGCGGCCGGGCCCGCGCAGTCGGCGGTGGCCCGTTCGCGGACCTGCCCGCCACCCCCGAACTGCTCGCGCGGGTCGACGCGCTCCCGCCGGCGACCGAGCCGGTCGGAGTCCGTGAGGCCGATGCCGCCGCGTCCGACCCGGCTTTCTCCCTGCGCCGTCTGCTGCGTGGCGTCCACGGACTGCTCGGCCTCGGCCTGCTGCTGGTCGCGCTGGACGCGGCCGCGGGCCTGACCCTGCCCGCCCTGGTGCGGCACGGGATCGACGCGGGGGTGTCCCGGACCGCGGGCACGGTGCTGTTCGTGACGTCCACGGTGGCGCTGGTCGTGGTCCTCGCGGACTGGGCTGTGCAGATCGCCCAGAACAGGGTGACCGGGCGGATGGGGGAGCGGCTGCTGTTCACCCTGCGGGTGAAGACGTTCGCCCAGCTTCAACGGCTCGGGCTGGACTACTATGAACGCGAGCTGTCCGGGCGGATCATGACCCGGATGACCACGGACGTCGATGCCCTGTCGACGTTCCTGCAGACCGGCCTGACAACCGCGGTGGTCGGCGTCCTGTCGTTCGTCGGTGTCGGCGTCGCGCTGGTCGTCCTGAACGCCCGACTGGCGCTGGTCGTGCTGCCGATGCTGCCGATCGGGATCGCCGTCACGCTGGTGTTCCGGGTGAAGTCATCCGCCGCCTACACCGAGTCACGGGAGCGGGTCAGTGCGGTCAACGCCGCGTTCCAGGAGAACCTTGCCGGCATCCGGGTCGTGCAGGCGTTCCGCCGCGAGGAACGCAACCAGGCCGACTTGCGCGGTCTCGCGGAGCACTACCGGGCGTCCCGGCTGCGGGCGCAGCGGCTCATCGCCCTGTACTTCCCGTTCATGGAGTTCTGCTCGGAGCTGGCGGCGGCGCTCGTCCTCGGCGCCGGCGCGGGGCTCGTCGCGTCCGGTTCGCTGACCACCGGCGGGCTCATCGCCTACCTGCTCTACATCGACCTGTTCTTCTCGCCGCTCCAGCAGCTGTCCCAGGTGTTCGACGGCTACCAGCAGGCGAAGGTGGGGTTGCGGCGGCTCTCAGACCTGCTGCGCACCCCGACGTCCACCCCGCAGTACCCCGATCCGGTGCCGGTGGGCCGGCTCGAGGGCGAGATCGACCTGGTCGACGTCGGGTTCCGGTACCCGGGAGCCGGCCGCCCGGCACTGGACGGGGTGAACCTGCACGTTGCCGCGGGGGAGACCGTCGCCCTGGTCGGCGAGACCGGCGCCGGGAAGTCCACCGTGGTCAAGCTGGTCGCCCGTTTCCACGATGCGATCGGCGGCACGGTGCGCATCGACGGCACCGACGTGACCCGGTTCGACCTCGCCGGTTACCGCCACCGGCTCGGGGTCGTACCGCAGGAGCCGTTCCTGTTCTCCGGGACCGTGCGCGACGCCATCGCCTACGCCCGCCCGGACGCCGACGACGGCGAGGTGGAGGCGGCGGCCCGCGCGGTCGGGGCACACTCGATGATCGTGCGGCTGTCAGGAGGCTACCTGCACCCGGTCGGGGAACGTGGCCGGGGTCTGTCGGCGGGGCAGCGCCAGTTGCTGGCGCTCGCGCGGGCGGAACTCGCGGACCCTGACATTCTGCTGCTGGACGAGGCCACCGCCTCGCTCGACCTGGCCACGGAGGCGGCGATCACCGCGGCCACGGACCGCCTCGCCCGGCGGCGGACCACCCTGGTGGTGGCGCATCGGCTGACCACCGCCGCCCGTGCGGACCGGGTCGTGGTGATGGACGGCGGTCGGATCGTCGAGCAGGGCACCCACGGCGAGCTGGTGCGGGCCGGCGGTAGGTATGCGCAGCTGTGGGCGGCGTTCAACGGCGAGGACGGGCAGGTCGGCACCGGTGCTCCGGCCGTTGCGGACGGGTCGGCCCCGGACCGGACCCGTCTGCCCGCCGCTATGGACGGGTGAGGATCGGGTCGTCGGCAGGCGGCACGTTCACGGATCTCGACTTCGGGATCTGTGCAACCTCGGCGAGTCCTGGCCCGTCGTACTGGGCGTACAGGATCCATCCGCCAGGCGGATGACCCGTCGGCGACACCCTGCGAGATCTTCCTGCTATGGAAGGTGAGGTGGGCAGATCAGGTGAGGAGACACCGACGCACACCTTCCTGGTGGTTGCGGTTTCGCGCAAGGCCGTGGATCGAATCCGGTTGCGGCATCATCGGCGCGGGACTGGTCATCACGTCCGCCGTCATGTCTGTGGACTGGGGAGAGGTACGGCAGGCGGTGCTGATGCCCGCTGTCACAGTGACGTCCGGTCCGGTGACGCCCGACAAGGCGCTGTCCGCCCCCGCGGCCGTTCAGCCCGAGGCCGCAATGCCTGGAACCGTCGGCGCCGCCACGCCGACGGCCGGCACCGGATCGCCGCCCGCGGGGACGTTACCGCCCGCGGGGACGTTACCGCCCGCGAGGACAGTGCCACCTGTGATCCCGACCCGCATCGGTCAACCCACGACCGTGACAACGATCGTCGTGACGACGCGGCCGTCACCGTTGCGGATCGTCCAGACCGTCGAGCCCCTGCCCGTTCAGACCCGGCCGCCGCCGACTTCTGTCCCACCGGTCACGCCCACGCCATCGATCGGCCTTCCCGTGCCCACGCCGACGGCCCATCCCTGACAGGGCGGACACACCCCGGTTGCGCGGCCACGTGTCCGGCCACGTGTCCGGCCACGTGCCCGGACACGTCTGCGGCCGCACGACAGCGGGTGTTCGTCGTATGGTCTGGCTGAACGGTGAACCGTACACGTCGACCCTGGCATTCATGAAAGCAGGCGGCTGGTCATGAGTGTCGGAACCACATCCCCGGCGCTGTCGTACCGCTGTGCTCCGTGGACCCAGGAGCAGGGTGTGGACCCGATCGGCTCCGCTCTCACCTGCGACACCTTCGTGCTTGTGGAGATACCACCGCCATGGCCACACGACGTGAGCGAGATACCGGCCTTCGCCGAGGTGATGCGCCGGGGCCTTCGCCGTACCCGGCTGCTCGCCGCCGCGCCGGCCGATGACCCCGGGGGAGACCCGGCGGGCAGGCCCGCTGATCGTCTGGACCCGAGAGCTGGCGTGCTGGTCACGCTGTGGTGCCGCCAGGCGTCGAACAGGTTCCGGGGTACCGACCACATGGTGCCCCACGACCGTCTTGCCGAGGGGCTTGTGCGGCTTCTGAGCGGCGTGGACGCCCTGGGCATGAATGATCGTGGCGTGGACGCCCTGAGCGTTGATGACCTGGGTATGAGCACTGCGGCGCGCACCGCGCCTGCCGAGGTCCTGCTGTGCGGCCATGGTGTGCGTGACCGTTGCTGCGGCCGGGAAGGGGTCCGCCTGCAGCTCGAGGTGGCATCGGCCTGGCCCGGCGTGCGGGTCCGCCGCTGTAGCCACACCGGCGGTCACCGGTTCGCCCCGACCGGGTTCACCCTTCCCGACGGGCGGGCCTGGGGGTTCCTCGACGCCGCGGCCCTCGACGGGATCATCGGTCGCGGTGGCCGGCCCACCGATCTGCGCGGCAGGTACCGCGGTACCACCGCGCTCGACCGGTGGGGCCAGGTGGTGGAGCGGGAGCTGTTCGAGCGGTTCGGCTGGGGCTGGCTCGATCACGAGCTCATCTCGGCGCGCACCGAGGTCGCTGACGGCGGGCGGACGGCAACCGTGGAGCTGGCCTGGCAGGGACCGGCCGGGTCGGGAACAGCCACCGCGTCGGTCGAAGTGGTTCGCGATGTCCCCGTCCTGGTGTGCGGTGAGCCTCCGGAGCTTGCCGAGAAGACAAATCCGGAACTGGCACTACGGTCGATCACGATCAGTTCTGACCGCGAGCAAGGAGCCCGGGTATGAGCGTCAGCGGTGCCCCGGTCTCACCGGCGCAGGTCGTCAGGGCGTACTTCGAGGCGAACGCGGCGTTGGACGCGGACGCGGTCGGCGCCCTGTACGCGCCCGCCGGCGAGATGGTCGTCAACGGCGTCCTCCTCCGAGCAGGCAGGCAGGCCATCACCGAGCACTACCGGCAGTGGATGACCGCTTTCGCGCCCGGTGACATCGCAACTGTTCTCGGGTCGATCCTGGTCGACGGTGAGCACGCCGCCGTCCAGGCGGAGGCGGTGACCCGCGGCGAGTCGACGTGGCTGGGTGACTTCTTCGTCATCCGGGACGGCCTGATCCAACGGCTGGCGACCTATGTGAACGTCGGCTCCCTCGACGATGCCCTGGCCTCGGGAGCGCGCAAGGGCTGAGGGACTGCCCTCGACATGCTTGTGTCATCGCGTGGCCGGTAGGTTGCGTGGCCGGTAGGGGGTGCGGGATGGCCGTGGTTCTGCAGCTGGCCGTGGCGATCGTGGCCGAGATCGTCGGCACCACGTCGTTGCGGGCCTCCGACGGATTCACCCGGCTGTGGCCGTCCGTGCTGGTGTGCGTCTGTTACCCCCTGTCGTTCTACCTGCTGTCCCTGGTGCTGCGGCAGCTCTCGATCGGGGTCGCATACGCGGTGTGGTCGGCCGTGGGGACCGCCGCTATAGTGATCATCGGCGTGGTTGCCTACGGGGAGTCGCTGACCGCGATCCGGGTCATCTCACTGGTTCTCGTCGTGTTGGGCGTTATCGGCCTGCAGCTCGGTGGGGCCCACCGGTGATCCGGCCCATCGGGTAGCGGCGTTCACAGGTGGTCGGGCCGTCCGTGGCGGGCTCACTGTCCAACGTGGGGTGAGCTCAGTTCGGGTCTGTCGCTCACGGGCCGTCCTTCGCGCGCTCGATGACCTCCTCGTCCGTCAGCGGGCTCCTGGGATGGTGGCTCAGGCACAGCGGTGTCTGCAGCTTCTGGAACGCGAATCCTTCACCCGCGGCGTAGAACTGGCCGACCCCCAGCTGGCCGATGTCCGATGCCTCACCGCCCCTGACCTTGGCCATGTCCTTGGCCGCGTCGATCTGGACCGGGGCGTTGAGCCGGCCGAAGAACTGGGTGGTGGCGTTGCCCGGGATCTGGTTGTGCAGCCCCTTGGGAGCCTGTGTCGCGAAGACGAGACCGAGTCCGTACTTTCGCGCCTGCGACGCGAGCGCCAGGGTGCTCTTTGTACATGGGGTCGATCCAGTTGACGGAGCAAACGTCTGAGCCTCGTCCATCACGAACAGTCCGCCCAGCGGTCGGTCGCCCGCCGGGTTTTTCTTGGCCCAGGCAAACAGCGCCATCTGCAGCTGGTTGACGAAGCTCTGACGCTGTTCGTCGCCGGGGAGCCCCGCCAGATTGATCACTGACACCCGGGCCCGTCGGCCGGCCGGAGGCGTCAGCAGCTCGCCCGGGTCGACAGCTTCCCCCTGGCCGCCGAAGAGCGGATCGGTCACTGTCGCTGCGCTGAGCGTCTGTTCCATCTCTTGTGCGATCTTGCCATCGGGATCGAGGCGCGTCACGCCGTCGGGCAGGTCGGACAACAGTTCGAGGAACGCGTCGAGGCCGGTCCGGTTGCCGCGTGCGAAGAACTCGAGGGCCTGGTGCAGTATCGCCCTGCCCACGCCCGCCTTGCGGGTACTCCCCGCGACGTTTGCTCTGACCGCGAGGGTGGTGACGGCCGCGTCGATCGCGATACCGAACTCATCGGGATCACCGAGCAGGCCCCGGAAGTCCGGTAGCGGCTGAAAGCTCAAGGGCCGACCCCCCTGACGCCGCGGCGTCCACACCACCACGTCCGTCTCCGCCAGGTACTCCTTGGCCAGGACGGCGTCATCCTCGGCCCACTGTGCCGGCGGCTGTAGCCAGGCGTCACCCAACCGGGCAAGGTCGTTGTTGGGGTCCAGCACGATCGAGGAGACACCGCGCAGGGCGCACTCCTCGACCAGACGCCGGATGAGTACCGTCTTACCCGAACCGGAACCAGCGAAGATCGCGATGTGCCTGCGCAACGATTCCAGTTCGACCTGCACCGGCGTCCGGCCGGTCACCGGCAGACCGATCGTGATGCGCGAGGCCCCGGTCGCACCCGTCCCGGCGCCCGGGTCAGCCGCCGTCGGGGCAGGGGCCGCCGTCGGGGCAGGGGCCGCCGTCGGGGCAGGGACCGCCGCGTCGGCGAGGACGGCGCTCAGCAGCTTCGAGTCGCTGGCCGGCCGGCGGGCGACGAGCCAGTCCCGCAGGTTGGGACGGTTCTCGGCCAGCATCTTCTCCAGCGCGGCGAACGTCTTGAGGTCGCCGCCGTCCAGCGCAAGGGTGATGCCGCCGGCCGCGGTGAACGCCTCGATCGCCTCCTTCGTGCGGGCGCCGTTGCTCCAGGCTGCGTTGCGTAACAGGAAAAGACGGCGTTTGCCTCCGCTCTGATCGATGCCGGCCATCGTGCAGGCGCCGCGGATCCGGTTGAGCGCGGCGATGGCCTGATCGCTCGTGACCGCACGGAAGGCCCAGTGGATCTCGTCGCCGGTGTTCTCGTCGAGGGTGCGGCGCAGGCGGGCATGCAGGGCGGGCTTCGGCCCCGGCAGCGGATCCCGGGAAAAGGCGTCCCCGTTCTCGCCGTGTTCGGCGATCCAGGCTGTCAGACCGGCCGCGAGAAGCCTCGGAACGACGATGTCCTCCGCATCGGCGACCAGGGCGGCGTCGACGTCGGCGCTGTTCCGGAGTTCGTCGAACCTGAAGTCCAGCGAATCGCGATCCGGATTATGGCCGGGATCCGGATCGATGGGGTCGATGGGGTCGATGGGGTCGATAACCGGGGGCTTGCCGGCTTCCGTCCCGCTGCTTTCCTCGCCGAGCCTTTCCAGCTCCGGAAAATCGTCATTGGCCAGGCATTTCTGGACGTGGTTGTCTATACGTTGGAGTAGGAGCCTCGGTGTATATGACGGGGCATCGGCGAAGGCGGATTCTTTTACCGGCCAGGTTGGATGCGGCGCCTTGAAGTATATCTTCCGGAAGCGATCGGCGAAGCGTTTCTCGACGATCTTCCTACCGATCTCCGGGGTTTCTATCCTGTTCAGGGTGGTGAGTTCACGGAACCGGTCGCTCACCGTGGCAACGGCATGGTCCTTGATGAGGACCCAGGTGTTCGGAAGGCATGCGACTATGCACAGTGTGCGCGCTGTCACGTCACGCAGCACGAGTAGTCCGTCCGCCACCTGGTCGAAAAGCGGGTTGGGGCGCCAGTCGTCCGGTCCGGCCTCCTCGTTCACGACGGACAACGTCGTTTCCGCGACAACCGTGTCTATCTGGTCGATGGCTATTACGCTCGGGCCGGTGAGCGCCAGCAGGCGCGAGATCTCACTGACGATCTGCCGCGCCGGTTTCGCGGGCGTGCGCATGCCCCGGGCCGAGCGTTCACCTGGTTCCTGCTCCTCCATCGACTGGAGGTAGCTCTGGCCGACGTCCTGCGCCGCGAAGTCGGCGGCGCCGTACAGGACCATCGCCCGGAGCGTGTCCTGACACTCCGATCCGAGCTTGCGGTCGAACGTCCGCAGCCCGACGATGAAGTCCTTCAGATGTTCCGGGGTCAGTTCGGTGTCACCGACGACGCCGGCACGCACCGGGTCCGGGACATCGAGCAGCGACGACATCCGCCGGAGGAAGACCGAAAGCTGGGTGCCCTGACCGTCGACGTCGCGCAGCAGGTTCTCCAGCATGGATCCGGCGACGCTTTCCCAGAAGGTCGTCCCGCTCAGGGGACCGACGAGAAAGAAGTAGCCGCCGAGGCTGTGGACCCTCTCCCGTACCCAGCCGAGCAGATGGGTCTTTCCCGCCCCGCGTTGGCCCTGGACGACGATCCCGATGGGACTGGAACCGCCGCTCGCCACCGCGTCGGCCATCCCGGCGTCGATGCTGCGGGTGGCATGGGCGTGCAGCCCCTCCACGTGAACCGACGACCTCTTCCACACGTCCTCCGGCGTGCGGGCCCAGTCGAGCCGCAGAGCGGCGAACGCGTCCCGCTTCGAGGCTGTCATGCGTCCTCGATCGCGAGAAGGTGGTTGTCCTGGCCGCCGATGTTCACCGCCGCCGCCCGGTCCCTGCCGGCCAGCGTCTTCTGGTTCTCCTCGGGTATGAGGCTCACACGCGGGCCGCGGTCCATCCGGCGCAGCGCCGCGTCGACGTCGGCCTGCTCGGCGTCACCGAGCAGGGGACGTAGTCGGGCAAGGCTCACCCAGCTGCCAGGGTGCTTGGCGAGCTGCTGATAGGCGTCCCGGATACGAGCCTCGAGATCGGGCCCGCCGGGGTCGGTCGCAGGTGGCGCCGGTGTCGCCGATTCGGCCTCGGGCGGGGATTCGCCTGCGGGTCGGAAGACGTCGGCGGGGACGAGACCTTCCTGTTCGAGGTAGCGGTTGACGCCAGCCAGCACGGCATACAGCGCACCGACGGCGACGCCACCGCGCTTCGGACGCGGCGCCGACAGTTCCGCACGGCACCGCGCCCACCCGCTGTCGGTCAGCTCGTGAAGAAACGGACGACCCGCACGCCGGCTCTCCACCAGTTTCAGGTCGTTGAGCTTCTTGCGTGAGGCGCCATCGAGCGTCAGACCGTAGGCGTTCTTCAGCTCCGGATTGGAGACCTCGGTGGCCTCGGCCATCAGTGCGAGAAGGATCCCCACCTCACTGCTGGTCAACGTCTCGCTGGGCATTTCCCTATTCCTCCCGCTATCCTTGGCGCCGGGTCCGGATGAAACGCTCGATCCGGAGGAGTACCGCATCCAGATCATGAATGATCTGGGTGTTCGTGAATCGCAGCACGGCGAAGCCGTCCAGTTGGAGGTCCACGTCACGGCGCCGGTCCGCCTCATACCGCGGTATTGCACGGTGTTCCGGACCGTCCACCTCGACGACGCATCGTTCGGCGGACCACAGCAGATCCAGCCGGACCGGGTTGACGAGCGGACCGAAGCGGTAGGTCTGGTTCCAGGCCCGACCCATCGCCCACGGCTGTGCCGCCAGCGCCGTTTCCAGGATCTGCTCGGCCTGGCTCGCCGGATGCGGTCGCCCGGCCAGAGCCGGGTAGCTGATGGACGGAAGTTCGGCGGGGTCGGAATCGGTGAACGTCCGCTGGTCGGTGATTTCCGCGGCCGTCCCGGTCAGGCGCACCGTGGCTGAACAGACCCGGTCGACGGTATGTAACGCAGCGCCCGTGAGCCACACGCCGGCACGACCGTGGTAGGTGAGCCATTCGAACGCCGTCACCAACGACCGTTCCTCCGCGGGCGTGAGCCCGTCGGGCACCTGCACGAGGATGGCGGTGCGAGTGCGGTGGAAACTGGTGGCGACAACCCGGGTCAGTCCGACGGCGCGTACCTCGTCCACGAACTTCGCGGTCGAAGGCTTCCCGCCGGCCAGCGACCGCTCCGCCAGATCGGCGAGAAAAGGCCCGAAATCAGGTGCGGTGGCAGCGGCCCTGCGGGCCAGGACGCGTGCCGCGGCGGTTCCCGCGCCGGCGGGTCCGTCGAGTAACTCCGCATCGGGAAGCCAGGCCGGGAACAGGGCCGTGGCGACCGTGTCCAAGGCGTCCAGCACATTTTTGATCATTGAGGTGGCAGGCGTCATGGCAACCGGTCGGTACCTGACGACAGCGGGCGCATCGTCCGGCAGGGGTTCCAGTGATAATGCGATGGCCTCGGTGCCCGCCTCGGTCAGGCGTACCACGCGATCGAGCGGCAGCTGTGCCCACGACCATGTCACCGCTTCACCCCCGACCGTGATGGCTTTGGCTCCGAAATGGATGCCTACCGCCACGGAGCCCCCGCATCCGGTGACAGGATTTCACACGGTCCGAGCGGCCGATCGACGCACCCGTCGTGAACGCCTCCGCCGTCGTGATCGCTCATTACCCAGCGGGACGACGGGCCGTCGCAGGTTATGGCCGTCCGTAGAGGTCATCGAGTCCGACAAGGATGATGCTGTTGTCCTCGGCGGCGTGTCCCCGGAGTTCAGCACTGAACCCGGCACCGCTGTAGCAGGCGAGTTTCGCGCTCTCAGCTCCGAGGCGTCCCTGCGCGGTGAGCAGGGTGCGGATCCGACGGAGTCGCTCGAGATGGCCCATGCCTATGATCTCGCCCCATTTCGCCTCTCCGATCGCGATCAGGGGCGTGCGGTTGTCGTCGTCGAGACCGAAAGCGACGACGTCCAGTTCGTGGCTGGTCCTGTTCGCCGGGTCGTTGACGGTTCCCGCGCCGACACGGTTGGGGTAGTCATCGAAATGTTCGGTCGTGGCCAGGTACCGGGTCCAGCGGCGGCAGATGTGTTCGAAGTGCGGGCCCAGGACGTTGCCGTCGAACCTGCGCCGGCTGCGTTGCCATAGCCGGGTGGCGTCGCGGGTGTGTTCGAGGTCGGACCAGATCGGGCGCATCACGGCGTGGTAGAAGGTCACGAGTGGTTCGGCGATCCGGAACCGGCTCCGGTTGTCCTTGAAGACATCGGGTTCACGCATGATCATGCCGCAGTCTTCGAGGACGGTCAGCGGATGCGCGAGGTCACCGGATTTGCGGCCCAGATAGGAAGCAATACCCCCGCGGTTCGTATTGCCGGCCGCGATCGCCGCGAGCACCGAATGATACAGACCGGTATCGTGCAGGTCCGGTTCGTCCGCGAGCAGATACCGGGCCTCGCGGAACAGCGGGCTGGCGGGGGAAAGCACGGTGCGGATGACCCAGGGGTCGAAGTCGTCGGGGCCCGCGGGCACGTCGTCGCGGACGAATTCCCGGCGGTAGGCCGGGGTTCCGCCGACGATCGCATTGACCCTGAGGGCGGTGGCCGGGTCGTCGATTCCCCAGAACTCGGCGGCGAGACGGTGGTCCAGGGTCGGTACGACGAGCTCGAGCCCGGCGCGTCCGCGCAGTGGTGCGTTGCCACCCAGCAGCCGGCCCATGAAGGACATGGCTGATCCGCACAGCAGGAGGCGGGTGCGGCTGGTATCCCGTTCCTCGCGCAGTGGGGCGAGTGCGTTCTGGATGATGGACGGCAGGCGCGGATTGGCCTTGGCCAGGTATGGGAACTCGTCGATAACGACGGGGACGCAGCGGTCGCGGCCGAGTGCGAGCAGGGAGTCGATGGCCGTGTGCCAGGTATCGAAGATCAGCGGGGCAGGGGTGTCAAGGTAGTCCGCGAGGACGGCGCCGATCCGGTGGAGTGACTCGCCGTCGGCGGCTTCATCGGCAGCGAAGTAGAAGCCGCCGGTCGCCTGGCACAGCGCCCGGAGGAGGAAGGTCTTGCCTTGACGTCGGCGTCCGGACACGACACCGAGCGTGGCTCCATCGGCCGGATCGGTGGCGAAATCGGCGAGCGCGGTCCACTCGTACTCCCGGTCGAACATTTCGCTCGGCCTGCGCGGTACGCGCATCGCAAAGATCTCCCCGTCCGTACGCCCCGTAGAACTGCACCTATGATAACTGCACCTATGGCAGGCTCTGGCCTGGCGGCATCCGGCGGGTGCACACTCCCACCCCATCCCGGCCGTTCCCGGTGGTCACAAACCGGTTGCGTCCATACGATCGCGACCGGCCTGCGGTGGAAGCGCCTGCGCGATCCGCTCACCCTCGTCAGGGAAGTGGACGCCGCAGGCCGGAGGCGCACGCGGTGGGAGACTGGCTGGCTATCCGCGGGTGGGAGCTCGTCTCATTCGACGACCTGGGGTAGCTGGCGAAGCGGCTCCAGTGCGGGGTGCTCCTGTAGCCCGCGTCGGCCGTACAGGGCCCACGTGACAATGGTTGCGATCGCCGGACCGCTGTGACCTTCCAGCCGAAGGGGGGCCGTATCGGCGAAATCGAAGACGACGGACCAGTTCAGCGGTTCCGGGTAAAATGAGCCGATCGCGGCGTAGTAGAAGCTCAGCCATCGTCCGGCCACGTTGCAGATGACTCGCTGGTTGGTGATGATGACACGAGTTGTCTGGTGTTCTCGCCATCGTCGGGCGGCCTCCGCCATGGCCGTGGCACGACGAGATCTGTTCCCAAACGCGGTCAGGGCGTATCCGGCGGCCATGAAGGGAGCGCTACCGAAGAAAAAGCCGTCGACATGGACGTAACGACCGTCCCCACCGTAGTAGCGGGAGTAGGTCGCCGTGAAATCGAGGTACGCGTTCTCATTCGGGTGCAGGACCAGGCCCCAGATGGTGATGGGATGAAGCGGGTTGTCCGCGGCGAGATGATTCAGCAGGTCGCGGGCGCCATCCCAGCTTTCCTTCAGCGCCGCGTGCAGCTGCGCGTCACGTTCGATGACCAGGGTTTCCCCACGGGTGTAAAGGCCGTGAGCGTGGCGGTACACGCGATAGGCGCGCGATCCGTAGATTCCGGTGAAGGCCAGGCTGGCAAGGAAGACGAAGACGATGATGAGTCCGACAATGCCGCGGAGCGTCACCCCAGTGTCCTGCGTATTCCGCTGAGCGTCATCCGATCCCATGGCGGCGAGGGCGATGAACGCGACGATCGTGAGAACGAGGGGAATGAGCCACGACAGGTGCCTCTTCACAGCATCGACTCCATGATCTGGGCGTGTTCGCCGCGCGGATCCGACTCGTAGGGGACCAACCGAGCGGGACCGAGGGTGACTGTATCGGTATATATAAATATGTGTCATGAATTGGTACGTGGTTGGTCCCGTCGGGCCAGGCGACGCTTGGTGTCGTCGTCACTCAGCAGCGCTTCACGGTCACCGTTGGTTCGCGAACCGGGAGTCCCTGATCTCGCCTTGGATGCGAAGGCGGCGTGCTGCCGGCCGAGTCATACCATGTCGCGATGCCAACTCTCTTGATCGTTCACCACACTCCCTCGCCGTCCATGGAGACGATGCTGGAGGCGGTGCTCGCCGGTGCCACCGACGACGCGATCGAGGGGGTGGACGTCGTTACCCGCCGAGCGCTGGCTGCGTCCGTTGTGGACGTGCTCACCGCGGACGTTTATCTGCTTGGGACACCCGCCAACATCGGCTACATGTCCGGCGCGCTCAAGCACTTCTTCGACCAGATCTACTATCCGTGCCTGGATGCCACCGTTGGCCGGCCGTACGCGCTCGTCCCGTCTACAGGGCCTGGTCTGCGCGGGCTGCCGACGTCCGGTTCCGCGAATACCCGTCGTTGAGATGGAGGTTGATAGAGCCGCCAGGCATGGAGGTAAGGACGGGAGTTGCGATGATCGCCATCCCGCCGGGGCAGGTGACGCTGTCGGATCAGCGGATGCGACGCAGGTGGTCGGTCGAGCTTGCGCCGTTCTATCTTGCCGCGTTTCCGGTCACCCAGGCGCGGTACGCACAGGTCGCCGGTGAGCGGCCGAGCGCTGCTCGTGGGGATCAGCTACCGGTTGAGAGTGTTTCCTGGCAGGACGCCGTCCGATTCTGCAACGCACTTTCTCAATGTGAGGGCTTGACGCCTGCCTACAGCA
>NZ_CAKKTK010000093.1:0-16333 GCF_920656135.1 Frankia sp. Cppng1_Ct_nod
GGGTATGCACGTGGATCTGGCCGAAGCCGTCCGACGGACCAGCCGGTCGGCGTTGGTCTTTCTGTCCACCCGGCTGGGTATGACCCGTGCGGACGCCCTCGCCTACCTGTCCGCGGCGGCCGACTTCGGTATCTGCCAGCTGGTCGGTGAGTCCCGGGCGGCGTACTGCCGGATTCGCCGGGCGGATTTCGGTGAACCGGCCGTGGCCAAACCTCGGCTGGTGCGTCCCGGATTCGCGCGGATCGTCCCCACCCCGGACCGTTCGGAGGAATCCGACACGAGCGGTGCCCACCGTGAACGTGACACCGGACGGGATTCGGCCGGCGACACCGGACGGGATGTCGAGCCGGATGGCTGTGCCGCTGACGGCCACGTCTCGGACGTCCACGCTGTTGACCCATGGGACGAGGCCGCAACGGACATCGCAGGCTCTGGGGACGGCCGACCCGGCCGACCCGGCTGAGCTGGATCGGGTCTGGATCGGGTCTGGATGCGACCGGATGCCGAACCTGTCGGAGGCGTGCGGTACCAACGTTGCATGTCAGTGGGACCTCGGATGCCAGCGGGACCTCTCATACCGGTGGAAGCGGACCGGGTGATCGACACAGCAGTCGATCTGCGGGAACGCGCCGAAGTTCTCGTGCGTGCGCTCGCCGGCCCGGCCGCGCGCCTGCGCGAGGACCAGTGGCAGGCCATCCGTGCGCTGGTGGCCGAGCGCCGTCGGGTTCTGCTCGTCCAGCGGACAGGCTGGGGTAAGTCCGCCGTGTACTTCATCGCGACGGCACTGCTTCGGTCGCTCGGCGCCGGTCCCACTGTGATCGTCTCGCCGTTGCTCGCACTCATCCGGAACCAGGCGGCTGCCGCGGCGCGGGCCGGCATCCGGGCCGGTGAGATCCATTCGGGCAACCTGGCGGACTGGGACGAGGTCTACGCGCAACTGCGCGGGGGTCAACTGGACGTGCTCCTGGTCGGCCCCGAACGGTTGAACAACCCGACCTTCCGGGACGACTACCTGCCCGAACTTGCGGCCACGACCGGCCTGGTGGTTGTGGACGAGGCGCACTGCATCTCCGACTGGGGTCATGATTTCCGCCCGGACTACCGCCGGTTGCGTACGCTGCTCGCCGGCCTGCGCCCGGACGTGCCCGTTCTCGCGACGACGGCGACGGCAAACGCCAGGGTCACCGATGACGTCGCCGAGCAGCTCGGGGTTGCCGAGCAGCTCGGGGTGAACCCGGGATCATCCACCACGACGCTCGTCCTGCGTGGGACGCTCGACAGGGAAAGCCTGCGGCTGGCGGTGGTGTCGTTGCCGCACGCGCAGGCACGGTTCGGCTGGCTCGCCGATCAGCTACCGGGCCTGCCCGGTTCCGGGATCATCTACACGCTGACCAAGCCCGCGGCGGAGGAGCTCACGTCGTTCCTCACCGCGGCAGGCTTCCCGGTGGCGACCTACCACGGTGGCACCGAGCCGGCCGAGCGGATCGCCGCCGAATCCGACCTGCTGGCCAACCGGGTGAAGGCCCTGGTCGCGACCAGCGCGCTCGGTATGGGTTTCGACAAGCCCGACCTCGGGTTCGTCGTCCACGTCGGAGCACCGCCATCCCCGATCGCCTACTACCAGCAGATCGGTCGGGCCGGACGGGGGGTTGACCGGGCGGAGGTCGTGCTGCTGCCGGCAGCGGAGGACCGCAACATCTGGGCGTACTTCGCCGACGCGTCCTTTCCGGCGGAGGGCACGGTCACGGCGGTGCTCCGAGTGTTGGCGCAGGCGAGCGCGCCGGTCTCCACACAGTCGTTGCTCGCGGCCGTCGACGTGGGGCATGGTCGGCTCGACGCCATGTTGAAGGTGCTCGATGTCGACGGTGCGGTGCAGCGGGTGCGCGGTGGTTGGCGGGCTACCGGGGAGTCCTGGTCCTACGACGGCGAACGCTATGCCCGGGTGGCTGCCAGCCGGGTTCGCGAGCAGCAGGCGATGCTCGATTACATCACCACCACCGGATGCCGGATGGAGTTCCTGCGTCGCGAGCTTGACGACCCTGGCGCGGCGCGTTGCGGTCGCTGCGACATCTGCACCGGTGCCGGCTGGCCCGTGGCGGTCAGCGAGGCTGCGCAGACTCGCGCAAGGGAGCAGCTCGACCGTCCCGGCACCGTGATCGAACCACGTCGTATGTGGCCGACGGGTATGCGGACGCTGGGGATCACCGTATCCGGGCGTATACCGGCCACCGCCGGCGCCGAGGCAGGCCGGGCGCTTGCGCGTCTCGGCGGTGTCGGCTGGGGTAACCGGCTGCGTCCGTTGCTGGGGCCGGAAGCACCGGATGCGCCGGTGACCGACGACATGGTGGCTGCCTCCGTACAGGTGTTGGCCGGCTGGGGGTGGCGCCAGCGCCCGGCCGCAGTGGTCACGGTTGCCTCACGTAGCCGACCCGAGCTTGTCGGTAGCCTGGGGGAGCGGATTGCCAGCATCGGCCGGATCCCGCTGCTCGGCAGGGTGGAACGTGTGGACGGCGCAGGTCTGGATCCGGGAAATGGTCCGGGTGCGCATCGAGTGCATAACAGTGCGCATCGCCTTGCCGGTCTGTGGGAGGCGTTCGTGGTACCCGACGAGCTGGGAGCGGCTGTGCGGGGTTTGGCCGGCCCGGTTCTGCTGGTCGATGACCTGATCGCCACGGGCTGGACCGTCACCGTCGTGGCCCGCGAGCTACGGCAGGCCGGGGCCGTGGGTGTACTGCCGTTCGCGCTTGCTGTCGAGACCGGCTGAGAGCGACCGGATGCCGGTGTCGGCTGCCGGCGAAGATCGATGGTTGGGATCGTCGGGTCCGGATCGCCGGGTCCGGATCGCCGGCCGGAGTAGGTCAGCCTGGCGCGATCTGGCTCGCCGGCGGAGCGGTGATGTTCAGCGGGATGCCGAAGTCCGAGTAGGTGACCGTTCGGGTGATCTCGGTCCGTGGTGCCGCGCTGGTGGACCCTGTACCGCCGGAAGCCGCGTTGGTGAGTGTGATGCGTATCTGGCGGACGAGTCCTGCCGCGTCGATCCACGCTTCGGTCGGCTGCATGGCAGTTCCGAGGAGGCTCCTGAGGGACTCGACGGTGGCCGCACTGATGCTTCCCCGCTGGGCGGCTGTTTCCAGGTTCACGACCAGCTTGTAGTGGGTGGTCTGGACACCGTCGACGGCTTCCTGACCGACAGCTGCCACCGGGGTGGCCGCCCCGCTGAGAAACCCGAGCCGCAGCGCGGTGTCATCGCTGTTGCTCGACTGCGCGGTGGTGCCGGGTTGCGCGGTGGTGCCCGAGCCGGTGCCAGACGGGTTCGTGGTAGCCGACGCCCGGATCACCCGGGTCCACCGGGTGGAGTCCGGTGCGTTGCTGGGCGGAGCCGTGCGCCGGTACAGGTCGTTGCCGATGATCCGGACTTCGACTCCACCCCCGCCGGCCACATCACGTATGACATCGCTCGCGTTGTTCGCGAAGTCGACCGTCCCGGTGCCGTTGGTGACTGTGTCCTGCTTGCGCGCGGACGGAGCCAGGACCGTCACTTCATCGGTGAACCGGATTCGTGCCGTCTTCCGCGCGATCGTCCGGTCATAGGTAGTAGCTAGAAGTGCGGGCACCCCACCGGCCGTCACGGTGGTCGGTGGGGTGGATACGGGCGTCGTGACCGGTGGGCGCCTGGGGGAGTGCGACGAGCATCCGACGCTGCTCAGCAGCGCCAGGCTCAGTGAAACCAGCGCACGGGCGCATCCCGTGACCAGATGCGCTCTGCGCGCGGCGGTCTGAGCCATGTGTCGCCCCCCGATCGTGCGCCCCGGTGACGCCTACGGGTCAGAAGCGCCGGAAGATGAGCGCGCGCTTGACCTCCTGGATGGCCTTGGTCACCTGGATCCCACGGGGGCATGCGTTCGAGCAGTTGAAGGTCGTCCGGCAACGCCAGACGCCTTCCCGCTCGTTGAGGATTTCCAGGCGTTCGTCGGCGCCGGCGTCTCGGCTGTCGAAGATGAAACGGTGCGCGGCCACCATCGCGGCCGGCCCGAAGTAGTCTCCGTCATTCCAGAACACCGGGCACGATGTGGTGCAGGCCGCGCACATGATGCACTTCGTCGTGTCGTCGAAACGTTCCCGGTCCGCTGCCGACTGCAGCCGTTCACGGGTCGGTTCGTGCCCTTCGGGGATGAGATAGGGCTTCACCGCACGGAAGGCGTCGAAGAACGGCTCCATGTCGACGATGAGGTCCTTCTCGACCGGTAGCCCCTTGATGGGCTCGATCGAGATCTCCGGGCCGAGGTCCTTGACCAGCACCTTGCAGGCGAGCCGGTTCGAGCCGTTGATCCGCATGGCATCCGAGCCGCACACGCCATGGGCACACGAGCGCCGGAACGACAGCGATCCGTCAAGGTTCCACTTGACGTAGTGCAACGCGTCGAGAAGCCGGTCGCTGGGGTCGAAAGGAACGGTGTAGCTCTCCCAGTGAGGATCAGCGTTCATCTCCGGGTTAAAACGCCGGATCTTCAGCGTGACGGTCCGTTTGGCCGTACTCGAGTCGTCCGGCGCGGTGATTGATCGATCGTCGGTGACAGTCACACCGGACCTTTCTCACATCAGACCCACAGCACGGGTCAACAAATTATAGCCACGCTTATAGCCACGTGTGTGAAGTTGGGCGGAGGCACTCGAGACTTCCGAGTGCCTCCGGACCGCAGACGATTCGATCATGGTTCTTCTCGCGTTCGAGAGGTCCTGTGGTCGACCGTCCGGCCGGTGTTCAGTACTTGCGTTCCATCGGTTCGTACCGGGTCATGACGACGGGCTTGTAGTCCAGTCGGATCTCGGATTCGGATGCGGCGGCTGCGAGCGGTCCGGACCGGTACGCCATCGTGTGCCGCAGGAAGTTGACGTCGTCGCGGTTCGGATAGTCCTCACGGGAGTGCCCGCCGCGGGACTCGTTGCGGGCCAGCGCGCTCGTGACCATGCATTCGGCGAGATCGAGCAGGAAGCCCAGCTCGACCGCTTCCAACAACTCGGTGTTGTAACGCCGACCCCGGTCCGTGACGCCGATCCGCTGGTAACGGCCTTTCAGTCCGGAGATGTCGGTGACCGCCTGCTTGAGCGTCGCCTCGGTGCGGTACACCGACGCGTTGACGTCCATCGTCTCCTGAAGTTCGCGGCGGATCGCAGCCACGTTCTCCGTACCCGCGCCGTCCCGGAGCCGGGTGAGCAGCCCCGCGACGAAGTCCGCCGGATCGTCCGGCAGCTCGGCATGGGCCGGGGTGGCGTTCGCGTGTTCGGCCGCGGCGATGCCGGCCCGACGCCCGAACACGTTGATGTCCAGCAGCGAGTTCGTGCCCAGCCGGTTTGCGCCGTGCACGGACACGCACGCGACCTCACCGGCGGCGTACAGGCCCGGGACGATGTCGGTGTTGTTCCGCAGGACCTCGGCGTTGATGTTTGTCGGGACGCCGCCCATGGCGTAGTGGGCGGTCGGCTGGATCGGGATCGGGTCCGTGTACGGCTCGATCCCGAGGTAGGTGCGGGCGAACTCGGTGATGTCTGGCAGCTTCGCGTCGAGCTGCTCGGGCGGCAGGTGGGTCAGGTCGAGGTAGACATGATCACCATCGGCCCCGCAGCCGCGCCCGGCGCGGATCTCGGTGTAGATGGCCCGCGCCACCATGTCCCGGGGGGCGAGGTCCTTGATGGTCGGCGCGTAGCGCTCCATGAAGCGCTCGCCGTCCTTGTTGCGCAGGATCCCGCCCTCACCGCGAGCACCCTCGGTGAGCAGGATGCCCATCTTCCAGATGCCCGTGGGGTGGAACTGGTAGAACTCCATGTCCTCCAGCGGCAGCCCGCGCCGGAAGATGATGCCCATCCCGTCACCGGTCAGGGTGTGCGCGTTCGAGGTCACCTTGAAGACCTTGCCGAAGCCACCGGTGGCGAACACCACCGACTTCGCCTGGAAGACGTGCACCTCGCCGGTGGCGAGTTCGTAGGCGACCACGCCGGCCGCGACGCCATCGACGATCAGTAGGTCCAGGACGTAGAACTCGTTGTAGAACTCGATCTCGTGTTTGACGCACTGCTGGTAGAGCGTCTGCAGGATCATGTGACCGGTACGGTCCGCCGCGTAGCACGAGCGGCGGACGGGTGCCTTGCCATGGTCGCGGGTGTGGCCGCCGAAGCGGCGCTGGTCGATGCGGCCTTCCGGGGTGCGATTGAAGGGCAGGCCCATCTTCTCCAGGTCGAGGACCGCGTCGATGGCCTCCTTGCACATGATCTCGGCGGCGTCCTGGTCTACCAGGTAGTCACCACCCTTGATCGTGTCGAAGGTGTGCCACTCCCAGTTGTCCTCCTCGACGTTGGCCAGGGCGGCGCACATGCCGCCCTGGGCCGCGCCGGTGTGGGAGCGGGTGGGGTAGAGCTTGGTCAGCACGGCGGTGCGACACCGCTTGCCGGCTTCGAGTGCCGCGCGCATACCAGCGCCGCCCGCACCCACGATGACCGTGTCGTATTTGTGAACCTGCACCGCTTGGACCTCCGCCTTCCCAGGCGTCATCAGGAGATGTTCGGGTCGAACGTGAAGATGACCAGTGATCCCAGCGTGATGACCAACAACGCCGACACGTACAGCAACATCTTCAACCAGAATCGGGTCTGCGGCCGCTCGGCGTAGTCATTGATCACCGTTCGGAGGCCGTTCGTCCCGTGCAGTTCGGCGAGCACCAGCATGAGCAGGTCCCAGGTGCGCCAGAACGGCGACGCCCAGCGGCCCGCGACAAAACCGAAGCCGATCCGCTGCACACCGCCATCGAGGATGTTCATGATGAACAGGTGACCCAGTACCAGGAAGACCAGTAGGAGCCCGGAGACGCGCATGAACAGCCATGCGTAGAGCTCGAAGTTCGTCCGCGCCTTCGGGGCCCCCGGGCGGCGCCGGGGGCTGCGCGGCGCCTCGAGGGCAGGGGCTGCGCCGTCGATCGTTGTCGCCATCAGGACGCGCTCCCGAACAGGGTCTCGACAGTGTGCTTGATCATGAAGAAGGTGCCGGGGACGACGAGGATCACCCACACCGCGATCTCGGCATAGAGCATCTGGCGCTGGAAGCGCGGACCGGACTCCCAGAAGTCGATCAGCGTGATCCGGATGCCGTTGAGGGCGTGGAAGAGAACCGCCGCGACGAGCCCCACCTCCATGAGGTTGACGATCGGGTTCTTGTACGTCGCGATCACCGTGTCATAGGACGACGGCGACACCCGTACCAGTGCGGTGTCGAGTACGTGGGCGAAAAGGAAAAAAAAGATCAATACGCCTGTGATCCTGTGGGCAACCCAGGACCACATACCCTCGCGGCCGCGGTAGAGCGTGCCCGCTGGTGCCTTCGGCACTGAAAGCTCCTCCGGACCGGCCCTGCGACAGGCTGGTCCTGATGATCCTGGTCCGGATGATCCCGTCCGGTGACTCGCAGTAACCTGGAGACATCATATGGACGATGGTTTGTGTGCACCCGATGCTAGTGCTGGCCCCATGGAGGGGCATGCCAGTGTCGGTGACACTTAGGTGAAGTATGTCACAGAAAGTGATCGGCTTCATGGCAAGGTGAATCCGACATCACAGTTGGTTCCGAATCCGGTGGAGGAACCCCGCCGACGGCCGCGGTCACAGACACCCGGTCACCTGTCATCCGACCCGGTCCTCATGGGGTTGACGCGGCCGTCGCTGAGCCGGTTGGCCCCGGCGTCGACTTGGTTGATGTCGGGGCGGACGTCGGCGTCGCCGGGGTGGTGGGGCTCGAGTGCACGTCGGTGGGGGCGGAACTGGGAGCGACCGTTGTGGTCTCGACGGGGGTCGGCTCGACGGGGGTGCTCTCCGCCGTCGGTGACGTTCGGTGCGTCGTAAACCTGCCCGAATTGGCGGGGACGTCCAGCGTGGGTTTGTGGTCCGAGGGATTGGTGCTGCTCTCCCCCGCCACCGTTGCCGTTGCCACTCCGCCGTGGTCCCCATTCGACTGCAGTTGTGAGTTGGAGTCGTCTCCGGGGGCAAGTATCGCGCTGAGCGCGATTGCCACACCCACAGCCACGGACCCGGCCGCCACCGCAACCACCACACCGCGTCGTACCGGGGGTTGCCTGCCCCGCTCGCTGGTCGGAGGTTTTCTCTTCCCGGGACGATCGAGGGGCGTGTCGCGACCCGGTGGGCCGACCGCGGTACCGCCCGAGACCAGCAGCAGACCGTCGAGATCAGAAGTTTGTTCGAAGCTGTATCCGCCGGGATCGAGCGGGATGGGCGAGCCTCTGCCGACGGTCAGAGCGGTGGTTCCCGCGACGGCGGTGACCTTGTCGAGAGAGGGGGCCGGCCGCGTTTCGACAGCGAGACCGGTCATCGCGTCGTTACGGTCGCCGGAGCCCGCCTGAGTCGTCACATGCTGCGGGCCGGTCGCGGTCCGGGTGGGACTCGGTGCGGCCACGTCCACCGCGCCGTCCGTGGAAGCGATCTCGGTGATCTCACCGATCTCGGTCCCGGTCCCGGTCGCGTCACTCGCCTCGTCCGCGGTGGTAGGGCTTGCCGCGGCGGTATGGGTGTTCGAGTCCGCGGTGGGCGCGGCATCGCTGTCGACGTTTTCCAGCAGATCCGAGCTGGGGTCCGACGACAGGCCGCTACCGGGGACCAACGCGATCACGCCCGGCCTCGGCCGTGAGTTGATGACCGACGCAGGTACCGGCGCTACGCCACCGGCGATCGGGACCAGGCGACGGCGTATCTCGGCCACACCTGGCCGCTCCTCCGCCGGACGGTCGAGCAGATCGGTGAGCAGGCCGCGCAGGGGGCCGGCGAGCCGGAACGGGCGTCTACGCCCCTCCACGACCGCGGTCAGGACGGCGTAGGTCTCCGGTCCTTCGAACGGTGGCTGCCCCTCGACCGCCGCGTACAGCGTGGCGCCGAGTCCCCACAGATCGCTCGCCGGGCTACCTGACGAGCCGCGGACGCGTTCCGGCGCGATGTAGGCCGGGGAACCGACCAGAGCACCTGTACCGGTGAGGGTGGAGTCGCCGTCGGTCGCCGCGATACCGAAGTCGGTTAGCCGAACCCGGCCATCCCGGCCGAGTAGCACGTTGCCGGGCTTGATGTCGCGGTGCAGGACGCCTGCGGAGTGGGCGGCGGCGAGTGCGTCGGTGAGGGCCAGACCGATCGCCGCGGCCTGCTCGGGTGACAGCGGGCCGTCCGCGCGGATGACGTCGCCGAGGCTGTCGGCGTCCACCAGCTCCATGACGATCCAGTGACGTTCCGCTTCTTCGACGACGTCATAGACGGAGACGATCGCCGGGCTGTGCAGTCGGGCGAGCGCGCGAGCCTCACGCAGGACCCGCGCCCGGATCGCGTCCCGCTCGGCCTGGGCACCGGCAAGCGGGACGAGGATCTCCTTCACCGCCACCGGGCGTTGGAGGAGCTCGTCTTCACCGCACCAGACGACACCGGCGCCACCGCGACCGATTGGCGTATCCAAGCGATAACGTTGGGATACATATCGGGGTGTGCCGTGACGCGGTGAGTCTTCGGGCGGGCGCGCCGATCTGGCCATCAT
Source organism: Frankia sp. Cppng1_Ct_nod (assembly GCF_920656135.1). Lineage (NCBI taxonomy): Bacteria > Bacillati > Actinomycetota > Actinomycetes > Frankiales > Frankiaceae > Frankia > Frankia sp. Cppng1_Ct_nod. The sequence goes on from NZ_CAKKTK010000093.1 coordinate 9,572, forward strand.
CTCAAGTCTCGCAGATCCGTCGTCGGCTGCACTCAGAGCCTTCGTCAAGTCGAGGCACGGTGCCGGGGCCGGAGGCCACTGACGAACCGTATGGGGTCGAAGGTAACAAGATCATGGTTTTTCCCGCCTTGCCGGAGGCCCCCGGCAAACCCGGTCGGACCCGTGCCGCGATCAACGGCCTGGCCGGAACGTTGAGAAAAGCTGCCACATCAACGAAAGGTCGGTCGGCCAACGGGAGTCCGGTGTGCTCCAATACAACGCGTAGCCGTGGCCATTGCGCACAACCCCACGATTGAGAACATGCACCGTTCTTCCCCCGGATGTGTAGGTGAACTCCCAGTCTGCCTGGATCGCGCCGGCACCGCCGTCACTGGCTTCGATCTTCACTCGCTGGTAGTTCGATACCGTCGTGCGGAACCCGGCCTCGTGCGCCTGCCAGTCCGCGAGCGCGGACGGATTCGCCGCCGCTGCGGTATCGATGCGCAGGTAGGCGCCGGTTTCCGGGTTGAGGAAGTCGATCCTTTCCGTTCCACCGGCAGGCCGAAGTGACCACCGCTGCGGATAGGCGATCGACCAACCGGAGGGTCCGACGTGCGACTGCCAGCCCGCGGGTGGGGTCACCGCAGTGGTGTCCAGGGGGACCAGGCCCGGATCGGCGGTGACCGCGGTGGAGGTGGCGGTCGGCGCGCCTGCGCTCGGTGATGCCGAACCGGGCGTCGTTGCGGAGCCGGTGCGGCCGGCGGCATGGTCCGAACCCGAGGTGAGGACGGCGGCGATACCGATGGCCGCGCCCACGACCAGCGCCATGAAGATCCCGACCATCAGCGTCCGGCGGCGGTTCGGCGGGTTACGGCCGGCGCGACCGTCGTCACCGGGGCTGCCGCCGGTGTCGGCTGTACCGTTTGTCCGCGGCGAGGCCGGCCGTGTGGGCAGTGACTCCGGATCCGGTCTGGAACCCGCTGATCCCGCCGGGTCCGGGATCTGGGACGCGGGCCTCGCCGTGGGGACCGGCTCATGCGCCTTTCCGGCTGTTCTCACCGGCACGGCAGGCAACGACGGCGCCATCCGCGGGGGCGGTGCGGTGGCGACGTCCTGTGGCTGGGTTTCCTCGGCAGGTCCGGTGGCCGCCGGGCCGGGCACCATGGTCGGCTGGTCGTCGGTGACCTCCGCCATGCTGATGTCAGGGGCTTCGGTGTCCGGACGGTTGGTTCGCGGACGTTCGGCGGCGGCCACCGGGTTCCCGGCGGGTGAGGCCGCCCCCGCCGCAGCCGTGCTCGAGCCGGCAGCCGCGGCGTCCTGCACGGAGGCCTTGCCAGGGTGCTCTCGACCTGTGCGGTTCGCACGTGAACCGAGGATGCGCCGATGGGTCTCCCGTTCGCCGACATCGCGTAGCCGCTGTCGCGCCTGGGCAAGGGAGGGACGTGCCGAAGGATTCACCGCCATAAGATCATCTAGGATCGGAGCGAGGGAGCCGGCAAGCCGGAAGGGGTGGCGCCGCCCGTCGACGATTGCCGTGAGGGTGGCGATGGCGCTGTCGGACTCGTACGGCGCCCCGCCCTCGATCGCGGTGAACAGCGTCGCGCCCAGCGCCCAGATGTCACTGCCCGGACCGCCTGCTCCGCCGCGCGCCCGTTCCGGAGCGATGTAGGACGGCGATCCGAGCAGGACGCCGGTCCGCGTCAGTGTCGGATCGCCGACGGACAACGCGATGCCGAAGTCCGTCAACCGGGCGCGGCCGTCCGTGCTGATCAGAACGTTGGCCGGCTTCACGTCCCGGTGGACGACCCCGCTCCGGTGCGCGGCCTCCAGGGCGTAGGCAAGGCTGATGCCGATCCGGGCGACCTGCTCGCGCGGCAGCGGTCCCTCATCCCGGATGACGTTTCCCAGGGACGGGCCGTCCACCAGTTCCATGACGATCCACGGGTGGTCGTCCGCGTCGAGCACATCAAAAACCGAGACCAGTCCGGGGTGGTGCAGCCGACCGGCCGAGCGGGCCTCGCGCAGCACCCGCTGGCGCAGAATGGCGCGTTCGTCGATGGAGATCGATGCCGGAAGGCGGATCTCCTTGACAGCGACCTCACGCCGCAGCAGTTCGTCGGTGGCGGCGTAGACGACACCGAAACCCCCATGGCCCAGTTCGTCACCGAGTCGGTAACGGCCCGCGATTACCTGGTCGGCGCGGGATCCTTGCCCTGACCCGGGCTTCGGATGGTGGTCGAGGGGCATCCGGCCGTCCCACCTCCTCGTTCTCCCCGTCGATCCAGTCCCCGGCGATCCGGTTGCTGTCGAGCTGGTTGCCGTGGTCATGAAGTTGCCGTGGTCATTAGTTTGGTCCACCCCATCACATACCGGCCGGTGGCAATGGGAGTGCCCTATCCTCGGGCGCTCTGAGTGGGAAAGCTGTCCGAGGGATGCCGAGCTGCGCATCGGACCCGCGTGCGCAGGTTCCGGACGGGCAGGTTCCGGGTTGAGCGGTTCCAGGTAGAGGAGGCGTCGGATGGTTGAGACGACCGGCACCAGCCGCACGCAGGCAGCCGACATCGTTGACTGGGAGCGGCTGCGGGTCGAGGCGACCCGGGTGGCTGCCCGCGCCTATGCCCCGTACTCGCGGCTTCGCGTCGGCGCCGCGGCAGTGGTGGACGATGATCGGCTGATCGTGGGATGCAACGTCGAGAACGCCTCCTACGGCCTGACTCTGTGCGCCGAATGCGTGTTGGTCGGGGCACTGCACGCGTCGGGAGGCGGACGGTTGGTTGCGTTCGTCTGCGTGGACGGCCACGGTGCGCTGCTCGTGCCGTGCGGTCGGTGCCGGCAGCTCCTCCTCGAACACGGTGGTCCGGATCTTCAGGTGGCGTCGGACGGGGGCCCGCGGCTGCTGGGGGATCTCCTCCCGGACGCGTTCGGCCCCGCCAACCTGCCATCGCCACCGCCGCCCGGCGGTTGCGGCGCGCCCACGACCGGGGACGGAGGCTCATGACCTTCCATGTCGTCGACCTGATCAGGACCAAACGGGACGGTGGTCGGCTGTCCGACGACGCCGTCGACTGGCTGGTCGACTCCTACACGGCCGGAGCCGTCGCCGACGAGCAGATGGCGGCCTTTTTGATGGCTGTGGTGTGGCGGGGCATGGCGCCGGGCGAGCTGTCCCGCTGGACCGCGGCGATGGTGGCCAGTGGCGATCGGCTCGACCTGGCCGGCGTGGGCCGTCCAACCGTGGACAAGCACTCGACCGGCGGTGTCGGTGACAAGGTCTCGCTGATCCTGGTACCGCTGGTGGCGGCCTGCGGAGCGGCCGTGCCACAGCTGTCCGGACGTGGGCTCGGCCATACCGGCGGAACCCTGGACAAGATGGAGGCCATCTCCGGGTGGCGGGCGTCGGTGTCACCTGAGCGGATGCGGTCGGTGCTGCGGGACGTCGGCGGGGTCATCGCCGCGGCCGGTCCGGGGCTCGCGCCGGCGGACCGGAAACTGTATGCACTGCGTGACGTCACCGGAACGGTCGAGTCGATTCCGCTGATCGCGTCGTCCATCATGAGCAAGAAGATCGCCGAGGGGACGTCCGCGCTGGTACTGGACGTCAAGGTCGGGTCGGGGGCGTTCATGACCGCCCACGCCGACGCCCGCACGCTCGCCGAGACCATGGTCACGTTGGGGGAGGCGGCTGGTGTACGCACAGAGGCGCTGCTGACGGGCATGGACACACCACTCGGGTGGACGGCCGGGCACGCGCTCGAGGTTGCCGAGGCCGTGGACACCCTGTGTGGCGGCGGCCCGGCCGACCTGATCGAGATCACGGTGGCGCTGGCCCGGCGGATGCTCGCACTCGTCGGCCTTGACGGCGGCGCGGATCCGGCGGACGTCCTGGCCGCGGGGACGGCATATCCCGTGTGGCGACGGATGGTCGCCGCGCAGGGGGGTGATCCGGATGCTGCCCTGCCGACCGCGGAGCATGTCGAGATCGTGTCCGCGTCGGCCAGTGGTTTCCTGCACGGGTTGGACGCGAGAGCCGTCGGCGTTGCGGCCTGGCGGCTCGGGGCGGGCCGGTCCCGCAAGGAGGACCCGGTCTCGGTGACCGCAGGAGTCCGCTGGCTGGCCCGCCCGGGGGAGTGGGTCGCCGGCGGCGCACCCCTGCTGGAGCTGCACACCGACGATCTCTCCCGCCTGCCGTCGGCGTTGGAGGCGCTGGTGACCGCCGTCGAGATCGCAGACACACCGCCGCCGGTCCGCCCGCTGGTTCGTGACCGCATCCACCTGTAGGCGGGTCGGCAGGCCGGCGGGTCGGCAGGCCGGCGGATCGTGCCGGCCGCGACGCGGGAAGCCGGATGCCGTGCCGACCCCCGCAGGGCGCTATACGTTCGGACGATGAGCACGGCCGTCACGCCATCGCCCACCGCGGATGCCATCCGCCGGGTCCCCAAGGTGCTGCTGCATGACCACCTCGACGGTGGGCTTCGCCCGGCGACCATCGTCGAGCTTGCCGACGAGACGGGCTACGGCGCCCTGCCCACGTCCGATGTGGACAAGCTCGCGACCTGGTTCCGCGGCGGTGCCCACAGCGGGTCACTGGTGCGCTACCTGGAGACGTTCAGTCATACCGTCGGGGTGATGCAGACCGCGGGCGCGCTGGCCCGGGTCGCCCGTGAGTGTGCCGAGGACCTGGCCGCCGACGGCGTCGTCTACGCCGAGGTCCGGTTCGCCCCGGAGCTGCATGTCGAGCGGGGGCTGGCGCTGGACGCCGTGATCGAGGCGGTCCTTGACGGTTTTCGGGCCGGTTCGGCCGGTACCGGACTGAAGATCCGCGCGCTGCTGACCGCGATGCGTCACGCCGCCCGTTCGCTGGAGATCGCCGAGGCCGCGGTCCGTTGGCGGGACAGGGGAGTGGTCGGCTTCGACATCGCCGGGGCCGAGGCGGGGTATCCGCCCAGCCGTCACCTGGATGCCTTCCAGTTCATGCAGCGCGCGAACGGGCATTACACGATCCATGCCGGGGAGGCGTTCGGCCTGCCGTCCATCTGGGAGGCGTTGCAGTGGTGCAACGCCGACCGTCTCGGCCACGGGGTCCGGATCATGGACGACATCGCCGTCGACCCGGACGGCAACGCCGTGCTCGGGCAGCTCGCCAACTACGTCCGTGACGTCCGCGTGCCGCTGGAGATGTGCCCGACCTCCAACGTGGACACGGGGGTGTGCGCCAGCATCGCCGAACATCCGATCCGCCTGCTGCGTGAGCTCCACTTCAGGGTGACGGTCAACACCGACAACCGGCTGATGAGCGGAGTGACGCTGTCCAGCGAGTTCGCCGGCCTGGTCGACGTGTTCGACTACGGGTGGTCCGACATCAGGTGGCTGACCGTGAACGCGATGAAGTCGGCGTTCATCCCGTTCGATCAGCGTCTGGCGCTCATCAATGATGTGATCAAGCCCGGCTTCGACGCCGTGCTTTCCGATGGGTGACCGATCGGTCGAGACCGTGCCGGCGGTGCCGGCGGTGCCGGCGGTGCCGGCGGTGTCCGCGGTGTCCGCGGTGTCTTCGGGCGTGGTGGCCGGGCCGGACGGGCGCCTGCGCTGCCCGTGGGCGCTGTCCACGCCGGAATACATCGCCTATCACGACCACGAATGGGGACGGCCCGTCCGCGACACCGTCGGCCTGTTCGAACACCTCAGCCTGGAAGCATTTCAGTCCGGTCTTTCCTGGCTGACGGTCCTGCGTAAACGGGATGCCTTCCGGGCCGCCTTCGCGGGTTTCGAACCGGTGCTGGTCGCGGCGTTCGGCCCGACCGATGTCGAGCGGTTGATGATGGACGCGGGAATCGTCCGTAACCGGCGCAAGATTGCCGCGACGGTTACCAACGCCCGCGCGCTGCTGGCGCTGGAAATACCATTCGGGGAACTGGTCTGGTCGTTCCGACCGGCGGTCGCACCGGCACCGGTGGTGATCGGTGACCTGCCCGCGTCCACGCCTGCGTCGGTGGCGCTGGCAAAGGAGCTGAAGAGACGTGGCTTCATCTTTGTCGGCCCGACGACAGCTTACGCCCTGATGCAGGCGTGTGGCCTGGTTAACGACCACCTCGCTGCCTGCGTCGTTCGGTAGCCGGTTGACGGTTCGCCCGCCCTGGCCGCTACCGTCCGTGGTTGTGGCAGCTCGTGGGCGGCGTCGGGCGGGGACGCCGGACCAGGCCGGTCCGCTACCATGACTGATCATGTCGGACGTGGTCGTACTCGCAATTGTCAGCGTTGTTGTCACCGGCATCGTCGCACCGGGAATTACCGCGTTTTCCAGCCGTCTGGAATCACGTCGGTCACATCGTCTTGCCCTTCGGAAGGAGTGCCGAGACGCCCTGGACCTCGCGGCCGAGCAGTTGTCGCGATCCCAGCGGGCCACGGCCTACTGCATTGCGCTGTGGTCCCGGGGAATCATGGACGGCGATGACGAGGCGGGTGAATACCTGAAGCGCCGGAACCAGGCGAACGAGGCGGCCCGCACCGCCTACGGGCGGCTGTGTATCAGGTTCGGCCCGGCATCGCCGGTCGCAACTCACTATGACGAGGTCATCGAGTGCATGCAACGGCTGACGGAGGTTCTGCGCGGCTATCGGGCCGGCGACACCTACGACGCCTGGGAAAGCCAGACCGCGGCCGAGTCCACGGAGCTGACGGCCGCGGGCGAGAAGTTCCTCAGCGTGGCGAACAAGGCGATGTCGGCGCGGCGCTGAACGAAGGCGTGGGACTTCACTCGGGGACGGCGGCAAGGATGTCCCGGGT
>NZ_CAKKTK010000094.1:0-16252 GCF_920656135.1 Frankia sp. Cppng1_Ct_nod
GGCCGCGCGGCCGTCCAGGTGTCCACCAGCGGCCAGAGCGCGCTGGTCCGGCCGAACGGCCAGGTGATCGTCCAGTCCGGGCTCTACGAGGCCGCGGTTCTGACCTCCTCGCTTCCGCTCCGCACCGGCCGGACGCCCGCGGACCGGGCCGGCGTGGTCCCGGAAGCGGTTCTCCTGATCCTCGGGCTGCTGGCTGTAACGTTTGGGCTACGCGCAGGCCAGGCGACAACGACGGCTGCGGTCAACCGCGGAGGACAGCAGGGGGGCACGGGCGACGGCACCGACAGCACCGACGGCGACACCGAAGGGAGACGCGTGGACGAGCAGCGCGTTCTGGTGTGTGTTCCGACCTACAACGAGCGGGAGAACCTCCGTGACACGGTCACGCGGCTGCGCGCGGCCAACCCGGATGTGGACCTGCTGGTCATCGACGATGCGAGCCCCGACGGCACCGGAAAGATCGCCGATACGCTCGCCGGTGCCGACCCGCACGTGCACGTCCTGCACCGCACCGCCAAAGACGGGCTGGGCACGGCCTATGTGACCGGCTTCGGGTGGGGCCTGCGGCGCGGCTATGACGTCCTCGTGGAGATGGACGCCGACGGCTCCCACCAGCCGGAGGAGCTTCCGCGCCTGCTCGCCGCCCTGCGTGAGGCCGACCTGGTGATCGGCTCACGGTGGGTTGCCGGGGGAGAGGTACGTAACTGGCCGCGCTCACGCCTGCTGCTGTCCCGTGGGGCGAACGCCTACGTACGGGCCGTTCTCGGCATGCCACTGGCGGACGCCACCGCAGGCTTTCGGGCGTACCGGACGCAGGTCCTGGAAAGCCGTGACCTGGAACGGGTGACGTCGCAGGGATACTGCTTCCAGGTGGACCTTGCATGGCAGGCGTGGAGGTCGGGGTTCCGGGTCGTGGAGGTTCCGATCACTTTTGTCGAACGTGAACGCGGACGTTCCAAGATGAGCCGGGCGATCGTGGCGGAGGCACTGTGGCGGGTAGCGTGGTGGGCTGTGACGACCCGCTCCGGTCGACCGGTCGATGCCGGCAACCGCGCCCGTCAGGCGGCGAACACCGACAGCAGCGCCGTGCCGCTTCCCGTAGCAGCAATTCCCACGGCACGCAGGAACCTGCAGGGACAGCCGGACAGACCGACAACCGGTGTGTCAACGTGACACACCGGTTGGTCGCTGCTAGGCAAGCCGTGTCAGGCGGAGCGGCGATCCTCGCCCGTGCCACGCAGAACCGCAAGTCGCTCGGCCAGTACCTCTTCGAGGTCATCGGTGGTACGCCGCTCCATCAGCATGTCCCAGTGGGTTCGCGGGGGCTTGCTCTTCTTCGGCTCCGGGACCTCGCCGTTGACGATGACCGACCCGGCACCACACACACGACACTCCCAGACTGCCGGGACCTCGGCCTCGGCAGCGAAGGGCATAGTGAACTGGTGACCGTTCGGGCAGTCGTAGGACGCGGTCTGGCGTGGCGCGAGCTCGGTGCTGCGGTCCGTCTCGTAGGACACTGCACCTAGGCGGCTGCCTCGCAGGATGCGCTCGCCCATGAAAAACCCTCCCGAGCGTCGATACCAGTGAGGAACTCAGACTCACCAACGCACAGGCTCTGGTGGACGTTCCCACGAAGACAAGGCCGGTAACGAGATCGTGCTCACACAACGTAGAAAGTCGATCGACTCGACGCCTTTTTCCGACACACACCGTCTGCGAATCGGCCTGCTGGGCGCAGTACGGTGCGGGATCGGTGTCGGACTGTTGACACGTCCAGCCGGATTCGCGCGTATCGCCGGGATAGACCGGGTAACCGCTGAACGGACGGCATGGATCGCGCGCGTTGCCGCGATACGTGACATCGCTCTCGGCGTGGGCCTGCTCACGGCGGTGGTCAGGGACGAGCCGGCCCGAGGCTGGCTGTGGGCGGGGATGCTCGTCGACACCACCGACGCAGCCGTACTGGCCTGCGCGGGAGCGCGCCGTGACATCGCGCCGCTGCCCGCCGCCGCAGCAGTGGTGGTCGCCACCTGCGGCCTCGCCGCCGCGGGCCCGGCCGTTGCCGGACGCGACGGCGAGGCCGCAGCGGGGGAGTCCGTGGCAGCGGAGGATAAAAGATAGGGGAGTGCGGCACACTGAGTGTCCATGACCGCGTTTCCATGTTCCCACGAGCGCTGACGACAGGGAGGCCACCGTGTCCGCGGATCGGGTCACCAAGACCGAGGAAGAGTGGCGTAAGGAACTTTCTCCGGAGCGTTACGCAATCCTGCGTGACGCGGCCACCGAACCACCGTTCACCGGCGCCTATACCCACAGCAAGGACACCGGAATCTACCGTTGTGGCGCCTGTGGGAACGTGTTGTTCGATTCGTCCACCAAGTACGACTCCGGCTCGGGATGGCCGAGTTTCTACGAGCCGGCGGTGGCCGACGCGCTGGAGCTGGTGGAAGATCGATCCCATGGAATGATCCGTACCGAGGTGCGGTGCCGACGCTGTAGATCACATCTCGGCCATCTGTTCGACGACGGGCCGCAACCAACCGGGCAGCGCTACTGCATGAACTCGCTCGCGCTTGATCTGGATCCGTCGGCCTGACTCGCCGGCTGATACGCCGACCTGACGAACCGCGCCTTGGCGTATCGCGGCAACGCGTCCACCGGGCCGCTCCCCTGGCCCCGAGAAAAGCGCCGATAATCGACATTATGTCAAGTAGAACCCCTGGCACCCCTGGCACCACGAAAACCCGGTGTGAACCCGTTCGCCACACTCCTGTTCGCCACCCTGATGAAAACGGGGCTGTCGGGTAGGCCCCACGTTTTCCACCGGTGGACCCGAACAGACGATGAGGGCATACCCTTTGACCCCGTTCGGGGTGTGTGACAAAAGTCCCCCCGAGCCCCTCCGCGTGTGACTCGGGACACCCGGCGCAAGGGTTTATCCTGTGGACCAGGACTGCTCTGACAATCCGGGGATGCCCGGTTGGGGCCGGCCCGACGAACGGCGACGAACAGCATTGATAATCTTCAATGGACCCGAAATCCCCGATATCGGGGAGGGCTCAATATTTCATGGGCGTCGACAACGGTGGTGAACGTGACATCAGTGATCGAGTGGATGGACGCATGGAGTCGTGAGCAGCCGACCCGCGTGTACCTTCGCGACGCGCGTTGCGACCGTTTCATCACCTATGGCGCAATGGTGTCACTTGTTCGGCGGTGGCAGGCCGACTTCGACGAGCATGGCCCGCGGGTAGGAGGACGGATCGCTATCCTCGTGTCCGATCCCCTGGATTTCGCGGTCGTGTTCCTCGCGGTCCTTACGAGCGGTCGCCACGCGGTTCCCCTGGACCCGGACGCTCCCCCCGCGGAGACGGAACGTGCCCTACGGCATGCTCGTCCCGAGCTGGTGGTGACCGACCGGTCGATCCCGGCCCCGTCCGGTGTTCGCGAACTCAGCCCCCGCATGACCCTCGACCCTGTACCCGTCGGCCCCGAGGTCGACGGCGGACACGGCCCGGTCGTCGGCGGACACGGCCCGGTCGTCGGCGGACACCTTGAGGTTGATGACCATGGCTCGGTTGCCGAGCAGGGCGGGGTGCTGCTCACGGGTTCGGCACCGGCCGGACCAACCACCCAGGTGTTCCTCGGCACCGCCCAGCTCTCGTACGTGGCCGCCACCGTTGCCCGCCACCACCAACTGAGCCGGTCCGACATCGGTTACAACCCGCTGCCGCTGTTCCATGCCAATGCGCTGGTCGTGGGACTGCTCGCCACGCTGTACAGCGGCGCTACCCTCGTCCTCGACCGGCGGTTCCGCCGCCGCGGGTTCTGGACGATGATCGGCCGCCATCGCGTGACCTGGATCAACGGCGTCCCTGCCATCCTGGCCATCCTGGCCCGGGATCGTGATGCCGTACGCGCCCGTGACTGTCACGTCCGGTTCGTCCGGTCGGCAGCCGCTCCCCTGTCCGTCCGCGTGTTACAGGCGTTCGAGGAGGCGACCGGCGTACCGGTGCTGGAGACCTACGGCATGACCGAGGCCGGGGGTCACCTCACCGCCAGTCCCCCGGCCGGGACCCGCAAACCCGGTTCGGTGGGTGTGCCCGTCGGGAGCGAAGTTCGTATCGTCGACGACACCGGAACGGTACTTCCAGCCGAACTGACCGGGAAGGTCCAGGTCCGCGGCCCGGGGGTGATCCGTGCCTACGTGGGTCCAGACGACGGCCACCGGTTCACCGACGATGGCTGGCTCGACACCGGCGACATCGGCCTGCTCGACCCGGACGGCTACCTCTTCCTGTCGGGCCGCAGCGACGATGTGATCAACCGTGGTGGTGAGAAGGTGCTCCCCCGCGAGGTCGAGGAGGTCCTGCTCGCCGACCCACGAGTGCGTCGTGTGACAGTTGTCAGTCGTCCGGACGCCGTCCTCGGCGAGGTACCCGTCGCGCTCGTCGTGCCGGTCGACGTTCCGGATCCCCGACTTCGGACCGATCTGGCGGAACGCTGCGAGGCGGGCCTCACCAAGTTCAAACGTCCGACCAGTATCGAGATCGTCGCCGATCTGCCGGCTGCCGCCGGGCACACCCACGCGGCCGCATGAGGCACGCCGGCCGCTGCGGCCGCTGCTCATTACTCCTGCCTTTCCACCAATAGCCCACAGTCTTGCTACGGTGCAGTGCGGTCGGCGGAACAGGCCGCCACCAGTGGAACAGGCAAAGAGGGTGTTGTGGACGACGAGACACTTGCGGGGTTCCTCACCGATCTCGCCTCGCCCGCGCCCACACCGGGTGGCGGTGCCGCCGCGGCCCTGCACGCCGCCCTTGGTGCGGCGCTGGTGAGCATGGTCTGCAACCTGACGGTCGGCAAACCCCGCTACAGCGCGCATGAGGCGACGATGCGCTCGGCCCGGGCCGACGCCGACAGTGCCCGGGTTGAGGCGCTGGCACTCGCCGAGGCCGACGCCCGGGCGTTCTCCGTCGTCACCGACGCCTACAAACTGCCGAAGGGTACGGACGCCGAGCGCGCCGAGCGCAGTCGGGCGATCCAGACTGCGCTGATCGGCGCGGCCGAGGTTCCGCTGCGGACCGCGGCGGTGGCTGCGGAGGTGGTGCGGTTGTGCGCGGCCATCCTCGACGGCGCGAACGTGAACGTCCTCAGCGACGTCGGCGTGGCCGCTGCCAGCGCACGCGCCGCGCTGGACAGCGCCGCGATCAATGTGCGGGTGAACACCGCGGCGATGACGGACCCGGGTATCCGGGATGCCACCACCACGGCCCTCGCCGACCATCTGACATCTGTGGCTACGGCCGACGGCATCGTGCGTACCGTCGGGGAGCGGATCGGATCATGAAATTTCTGGACGGGCGGTCCATGGCCGCCGAAATCGGGCGAGGAGTCGTCGACGACGTCGAACGGCTGCGCCAGGCCGGCGTCGTGCCGACGCTGGGTGTGGTGCTACCGACGTCCGATGCCGCGGCCCGTTCCTATGTCCGTGTCATCGAACGCACGGCGGCCAAGGTGGGGGTGCGCTGCATCGTCCACGAACTGTCCGGTGACCCCACCGAACTCCTCACGACGGTCGATCGGTTGGCCGCCGACGATGACGTGCACGGTCTGATCGTGCAGACCCCGCTCCCTGCGGGGCTCTCCGCCGCGGACATCGGGGCACGTATCCCCGCCCACAAGGATGTCGACGGGATGAACCCGCTGAGCCTCGGACGCCTTGCGCTCGGCCTGCCGTGTTTCGCCCCGGCCACCGCCGCCGCGGTTCTGGAGATCCTGCACCGCAGCGACATCAAGCTGGCCGGCACCCGCACGGTGGTCATCGGGCGCAGCCCGGTGGTCGGCAAACCCGCGTCACTCCTGCTGCTCGCCGAGGACGCCACGGTGACGGTGTGCCACTCACGTACGACCGATCTGATATCGATCGTGCACGAGGCCGACATCGTGGTGGCCGCCGTCGGCCGACCCAGGATGATCGGTAAGGGGTTCATCCGGACGGGTGCCACCGTGATCGACGTGGGCACGAACGTCACCGACTCCGGTCTGGTCGGTGACGTCGACGCCGAGGCCGTCGCATCCGTGGCGGGCGCTCTCACCCCCGTTCCAGGTGGCGTGGGCCCGGTGACGACGATGCTGCTGCTGCGCAACACCACCAGCGCGGTCACCCCGTAACACCGCAGGTCAGGCGGTACGTGCAGCAGCGACCTGAGCCGCCAGGCGGACGCGGTTGCGCCCGTCGGCCTTGGCCCGGTACAGCGCCGCGTCGGCGGTCTCCAGCAGGGTCCGCAGATCCACGTCGGCGCCGGTCGCGGTGGCCACGCCGACCGAGACGGTCACGCAAACGGTGACCGTCTCGGTGGCCCGGCTGTCCACCCGACAGCGCATCCCCGCCACCTGCCGCCGGATCCGCTCGGCGGTATGGACCGCGTTGTCACGGTCGACCTCGCAGAGCAGGACGACGAACTCCTCGCCGCCGAAGCGGCCGACAAGGTCGCGGGGGCGGGTGGCCGCGCGCAGCGCATCGGCGACGGCGACGAGGACGGCATCGCCGGTCAGGTGACCGAACCGGTCGTTGACCCGCTTGAAGTGGTCGATGTCGACGATGAGAACGGACAGTGGGCGATCCGCGCGCCGGATCCGCAGAACCTCGCGTTCGGCGACCTCATGCCAGTAGGCCGGGTTGGCCAGCCGGGTCTTGTCGTCGGTACGGGCAGCCTGGAGGAGTTCCGCGTGCAGGAGGCTGCGCTGGAGTAGGAGCGCCGGTGGGGTTGCCGCGAGCATGAGCAGCGGATGCACGGTCCACAACACGGCGATGACGATCGCGGAACACATCTCGACGGCATCGAGGGCGATCATCTCGCGTCCGCACCCACCGAACGGACGACGCGGGCGACCGGGATGGCGGCGGCGGAGAGCGCCGTGCAGAAGAATCCGGTTCAGCACCGTATAGGTGAGTACCGCGACGAACAACGCGCCGATACGCCCGGAGGAGCCCACGAGGGTGTCGATTCGGTATTCTCCCTGCGTCGGAGCAAGCGCAAGGTGAACGGTTGACGCACAGAAACCGGACAGGCCGAGTGCCGCCGCGTTGAAGACCCGCTTGTACCCGGGCTGCGGGCCGATCCTGGAGCGGAAGACACAGTAGAGAGGCAGGTGCAGGACGGCCGCGTACAGCGGCGGGAGCAGCAGCGCGACCGGCAATGTCCAGGTCAATAGCAGATCCCGGTATGGCTCGTCCTTTCGGCGGCCCGGTGCGCCGAGATGTCGTGACGTCTCGATCGCCAGGCGACCAAGGAGCACAAAAACGCCAAAGGTGAGCAGGTCGGCGATTCGGAGGGGTAGCTCGGCGAGTCCGACCAGTACAGCCGTGAAGCACAGTAGATCAACACCGATGATGTAACGGACGAGTCCGGGCGGAAGAGCGCGGAGCGCGAGACGCGCCCTGCGGTCGACCAGCAGGCCCCGGATGTACCGGGCAGCCCTGCCGCCACACCGTACGCGACGATCCGCCGCTTTCGGGCGAGGAGGTAGCGCAATGCGTAATATCATCTGGGGTTGACCTTCCTCGTTCGCCCCGTCACGGTTCAACCCGCCCCGACCTACTACTCACAGTGCACTCGTGAGAACAAAGAGTACGAAGGACGGCCCCGTAACCGCAACCACTTTGGCGATGTCCCGACATGAAGGTCGCCGGGCGATGTGGCATCGCGAACCCGTTCACGTCGACACGACGGTCAGGATCACGACGGTCAGGACGTGGTGCGGCCGACCGCCTCGACCATCGCGCCGGTCAGAACGGCAACGTCGGAACATGTCATGACAAATGGAGGCATCGCATAGACGAGCCGGCCAAAAGGACGAACCCAGACCCCCAGTTCGACCAGCAACGGTTGGATGACCCGGATGTCGACCGGTTCCCGGGTCTCGATCACCCCGATCGCGCCCAGCGTCCGGACGTCGGCGACCCCGGGCAGCTCACGGGCGGGAGCAAGCCCGTCGGCCAGCCACCTCTGGAGGTCACCGACCCTGCTCCGCCACGGGCTGGACAGCAGCAGGTCAATGCCGGCGTTCGCCACCGCCGCGGCCAGCGGATTACCCATGAACGTCGGACCATGCATGAACGCGCCGGCCTCGGAGGCGCACACCCCGGCCGCCACCTCGTCCGTGCACAACGTCGCCGCCATCGACAGGTACCCGCCGGTCATGGCCTTGCCGACGCACATGATGTCCGGGCTGATCCCGGCGTGGTCGCAGCCGAACAGCTCCCCCGTGCGACCGAAACCCGTGGCGATCTCGTCCGCGATGAGCAGGACGCCGTGGTCGTCGCACAGCGCGCGTAGACGGGCCAGCCAGCCGGGGGCGTAGAACCGCATCGCCCCGGCACCCTGTACCACAGGTTCGACGATCACTGCGGCGATTTCGTCCTGGTGCTCCCTGAGCAGCTGTGCGACGTCGGCGACGTCACCGTCCTCGCACGGCTCGTCGAAGCGGGGCCGTGGCGCCTCGGCGAAGAAGTGACGCGGCAGCAGCGAGGTGAATAGGTGATGCATCCCGGTGTCGGGGTCGCACACGGCCATGGCGCCGGAGGTGTCCCCGTGGTACCCACGCCGTACGGTCAGCAACTTCGTCCGCTCCGGCCGGCCGCTCCCCCGTGCGTACTGCAACGCCATCTTGATCGCGACCTCGACGGCGACCGATCCGGAGTCGCAGAAGAAGACCTTCCGCAGCGGCGGCGGGGTGATCTCGACGAGCGTACGCGCCAGCGTCACCGCGGGCGCGTGGGTGAGCCCGCCGAACATGACATGCGCCATGTCGTCGAGCTGGGCGCGGACAGCCTGGTCCAGCACCGGGTGGGCGTAGCCGTGGATGGCGGCCCACCACGACGACATCCCGTCGATCAGCTCCCGGCCGTCGGCCAGGCGTAGGCGCACCCCGGACGCGGACGCCACCGGGAACATCGGCAGCGGGTCGGTCACCGACGCGTATGGATGCCACACATACGCCCGGTCGTCGGCAAGCAGCTCCCCCGCATCGCCGTACCGGCCCGCCCCGTACCCGCCTGATCCCCTCGGATGCCGCATATCTGCATGTCTACCGCGCGCCCTCGGCCCCGCGTGCTGTCCGGTCATAGGAACGGGCGGCGTTTGTGAAGGTCGATAAACGGAAAGACCATCACTGACAGTAGCATCGGTTCCGACCGAGGAAGGCCACCGTGTTTCAGATCATCTGGATCGTGATTGCCGGTCTTGTCATCGGCCTGCTGGCACGTCTCGTCGTCCGGGGACCGCAGAAGATCCCCCTGTGGCTGACGATCGTGGTCGGCATCATCGGCGCCCTGGTCGGCAATATCATCGCCGGGGCGATAGGTGTCCGCAACACCATCGGAATCGACTGGATACGCCATCTCCTGCAGGTCGGTGTGGCAGCCGGGCTCATCGTCCTCGTCACGCCCGTCTGGATGAACCGGCAGTCCCGCTCGAGCAGCGACCATTATTGATCCGGGCTCGCCGTACGGTCACGGTCTCCCCGCCGCGGTTCGCGTGGAGGTCATGATGTACTCATGACGAGCGTTGTCGACATGACAATCGACATGACATCGGAGGCGATCGCGCGGCTGGTCGCCGACTTCGACCGTGACGGGTACGTGATCGTCCGCGGGCTGTTCACCGAACACGAGACGACCGAACTGGAAGAGGCACTCACCGAGCTGCAACGCCGGGTCGGTAGCGGCGAGCTGGACCGGTCCTGGGCCGGGGACGACCTGGGCGCCGACTTCGACGATGAGGACGGTGACCGGCTGCCGTACGTCCACTATGTGGTCGGGGTCACGAACCTCTCCCCCGTTGCCGCCGCCGCCGTCGACCACCCCGTCCTGCGTGGCCTTGTCGGGCGGATCCTTGGCGACGGCTTCTGGCTCTACGACGTGGACGACCATGGTGTCGTCTACCAGGATGCCCGGCCCGGCCCCGCGATGACCTACACCCGTATCGGATGGCACTGCGACCACCAGTCCCGGCCGACGTCGGGCATCTGGCCCGGCGTGGCGCTGACGTTCCACCTCGACCCGACATCGCCGGCCAACGGCTTTTTGCGGGTCCTACCGGGCAGCCACAAGGGTGACTGGGACGCCGTCCCGGGCGGCTTCGGCAGGATATCCGGCGAGGTGGCTGTGTACTGCGACCGCGGTGACGTCCTGCTGCACCACAGCGATCTGTGGCACGCCGCCGCCCGCGCCACCGAGGACCCGCCTGGTGGCGTGCGCCGGCACATGCGCGGGAGCTATATGGGCGGGCGCCCCCTTGCCCCCGGCGAACGACTCGAACCCTTCAACAAGAACGCGATGCGGTAGGCATCGACAAACCCCGGGTACGGACCCGGGTGCACCCGCCATGGCCTGTCCGGAGAGCCTTGTTCGTCGTATGACGGACGCGGTTGCCGGGGATTGGAGGGGGACGGGCAGGATGTGTGTGTGGTCCTGCCGATTCACGACATCAACCCGCTGCGCCGCCGTCCGGTCATCACCTGGCTGCTGATTGCGGTGAACGTCGTCGTCTTCGTGTTCTTTGAGCCGATCGTGACCTCGGTCGCCGGCTACACCACGGCTACACCACGCAGCGTATGCGAGCAGCAGCGGTTCTTCGACCACTGGGGGGCGATCCCCAAGGAGATGCTGGAGAACCGTCCGCTGGACGCCGTGCCGAACGGCCGGTCCGCGGGGGTGGATGCTTCGGGCAGTGTGCGATGCCGCCTCGAGTCCCCGCCGTCGTTCGTCAAATCGCCGATCCTGTCGGTGTTGACGTCGATGTTCCTACATGGAAGCTGGTTGCATCTGATCGGCAACATGCTGTTTCTCGGCGTCTTCGGGAACAACATCGAGGACCGCATGGGGCGGTTTCTGTATCTGATCTTCTACCTGGTGTGCGGGTACACCGCCGCATACGGATTCGCCTTGTTCGAGGGGAACTCGACCACAACCCTCATCGGCGCGTCCGGGGCAGTGGCCGGTGTTCTCGGCGCCTACCTTGTGATCTTCCCGAGGGCCAGGGTCATCGGTCTTGTCACATTTCTGTTCTTCCTGCCGTTCTGGCTTCCCGCATGGCTCGTCCTGGGATTCTGGTTCGTCCTTCAGTACCTGTATTTCACCGGTATCGGTGTTGCCGACGGTGGGAGTGTCGCCTACGGCGCCCACGTGGTCGGGTTCGCGTTCGGAGCCCTGGCGGTCATGCCGTTCGTCCGCGAGCTGCGAGCCGCCGGTCCGCCACGGCGCCACGCCCCCGACCACCGATGGGTCCGCCGGACCCCCTGGTCCTGACCGGGTCCCGACCTCGCGGTTCCGACCGGTCCCCTGCCGGATCCGATGCTCACGCCCGCCGCGACGCTGCGGCGGGCGGGCCGGGCCCCAGGAAGACCGATGATCTACATTCTGTGTGTCAGGCGGTCGCGACGGGCTCGGAATCAGGTCGCCGCAGGCCGCGGCGCCGCTTCTTCTCCGCCTTCTTCTCCGCCTTTTCCGCGGTCTCGGCCTTGAGCGCAGTCTTATCCGTTTTATCCGCGCTGTCCCCGATGGTGGATTCAATGATCCGGGTGTCCGAGGGAGAACACACGTCCAGGGCGACCGTCCGCCACCCTTCGCGTACTTCCTGCGTCCCGAACCCGTGGGCGGCGAGTGCCTGCGCGCAGCCGACGAGCTGCTCGTAGGTCCGTTGATCATCCGCCTCGCCCGGACGATCATCCACACCGAAGCGGCGCACGACCGAGCATCCGACCTGCAGTGATGTTTTCGGCAAAACCGTATCCGAAAGTGATACATCCGATACGTTACGTGTCAACGTCCAGGTCCGGACAAACGAGCACGGCTCGTCCGGATCGGCGACAGGTAGGCCGCCGACGTACTCCTCCAGGATCTTGACTACCCGTGCGGCGGTCGCAGGCCCCGATTCCGCACCGCCCTTACCCAAGCGCATAGCGACGTCCTCCCTCACGTGAACAATCTCCGGATCACGGCTTCCGCGAGCCGAGTCACGGGAATCCGATTCCACATCTTCCCGGACGACCCGGTTGCTCCTGGCATCGGGGTACTCACCGTGCCCACGAGACATCCACGACAAATCCGCGGACAGGGGTCCGGGCGCTCCGCCGGGTGCGGCGGCTGCCGCCCGGCTTCCGGCATACCCCGGACCCTGCGGGGCGCCCGGACCCCTGTGAGGTAAAGGACGCATCCACCAATTATTCGGGACCTGTGGTTCAACCCCTGCCAGCTCGGGCTAGAATCTGTTTGCGGAATGTAACGTGCAGTGACAGACAACCTCGGGTCAGGCGGAGAAAACCGTGTCAGAGGAATCTGCGAACGTGGCCGGGTCCGTCGACATCGCAACAGGCGTCGCGCCGATCCGGGTGTTCCTGCTAGATGATCATGAGCTGGTCCGTCGAGGGCTCCGCGATCTTCTTACCGGCGAGCGCGGCATCGAGGTGATCGGCGAAGCCGACCGGGCCGACGGTGCGGACCAGGCGATCCTCGCTGCCCGGCCGACGGTCGCGGTCCTCGACGCACGCCTGCCGGATGGCAGCGGCATAGAGGTGTGCCGACAAGTCCGATCACAGGACCCCTCGATCGCCTGCCTGATCCTCACCTCGTTCGACGACGAGGACGCCTTGTTCACCGCGATCATGGCGGGAGCCGCCGGGTACGTGCTCAAGCAGATCCGCGGTGTCGCGCTGGTGGACGCCGTCCGTCGGGTCGCGGCCGGTCAGTCGTTGCTGGACCCGGCGGTCACCCCCCGGGTGCTGTGCCGCCTGCGCCAGGAGTCCGCCCAGGACGAGCGGCTCGCCGGCCTGACCGACCAGGAACGCCGGATCCTCGCGCTCATCGCCGAGGGGCTCACCAACCGGCAGATCGCCACCCGGATGTTCCTGGCGGAGAAGACCGTGAAGAACTACGTGTCCAGCCTGCTTGCCAAGCTCGGTCTGGAGAGCCGAACCCAGGCCGCCGTCTTCGCCACCAAGCTCGGCAACTAGCGCCGGGTCAGGCAACATCCGCCCTGCTGTGCTACCGCCCATCTACGGCGGGTAACCGTCGGCGAGCCGCAAAGGAGCCGGCAAGACAACAGCGGCACCTTCACGAAAACACTGCGACAATTCGTCGGGGTTTCCGGCCGTCCGGGGGTCGACCTGCTCCGCGTCGTGGAAGGTGCCACGTTGATCAATAAGGTTCTGGTCGCAAACCGCAGCGAGATCGCCGTACGGGTCTGCCGCGCCGCGCACGAACTCGGCCTGCGGACCGTTGCGGTCTACACGCCCGAGGACGTCGGCTCGCTGCACCGGATCAAAGCGCACGAAGCCTACGAACTGGGCGAACCCGGGCATCCCGTCCGAGGCTACCTCGACGTCGACGCCCTGCTGGCGGTGGCGAAGCGGGTCGGCGCGGACGCGTTGCACCCGGGTTACGGCTTTCTGTCGGAGAGCGAGGCACTGGCCGAGGCGTGCGTGCTCGCCGGCGTCACCTTCGTCGGGCCCCCGCCGGAGGTCCTGCGCCTGACCGGGGACAAGGTGGCCGCGCGAGAAGCCGCCGTCGCCGCAGGTCTGCCGGTGCTGCGGGCCTCGGCACCGCTGACCGATCCGGCGACCGCCGCGGCGGCCGCCGCGGCGGTGGGTTTTCCCCTGTTCGTGAAGGCGTCGGCCGGCGGCGGTGGCCGCGGGCTGCGTCGGGTCAACCGCCCGGATGATCTCGCCGACGCGGTGGCGAGCGCGGTCAGGGAGGCCGCGGCCGCATTCGGCGACGGCACGGTCTTCCTCGAACAGGCGGTGGACCGGCCGCGCCATGTCGAGGTGCAGGTCCTGGGCGATGCCACCGGGCAGGTCGTCCACCTGTACGAACGGGACTGCTCGGTGCAGCGCCGCCATCAGAAGGTGGTGGAGGTCGCGCCCGCGCCGCTGCTCGCCGCGTCCGTCCGCGACCGGCTGTGCGCGGACGCGCTGGCGTTCGCCCGACACGTCGGCTACGTCAACGCGGGCACGGTGGAGTTCCTGGTCGCGGCCGACGGATCGCACACCTTCATGGAGATGAACCCGCGTATCCAGGTCGAGCACACGGTGACCGAGGAGATCACCGGGGTGGACCTGGTCGCTGCGCAACTGCGGGTGGCAGGCGGCGAGACCCTCGCCGACCTGGGTCTCACGCAGAAGTCGATCACGATCCGCGGTGCCGCCGTGCAGTGCCGGGTGACGACCGAGGACCCTGCGGACGGGTTCCGGCCGGACACCGGAAAGATCACCCGATACGAGTCGCCGGGCGGGCCGGGTGTGCGCCTGGACGGCGCGACCTACCCCGGCGCGCAGGTCACCCCCTACTTCGACTCGTTGCTGGTCAAGATGACGACGCGGGGAGCCACCCTCGAACAGGCGACGCAGCGGGCCCGCCGCGCGCTGGCGGAGTTCCGGATACGCGGCGTGCGGACGAACGTGAAGTTCCTGCGACGGCTGCTGGCCGAGCCGGACTTCCTGGCGGGACGGGTGACGACGTCGTTCCTGGACGAGCGACCGGCGCTGTCGGTCGGTGATGGTGGTACCGACCGAACCAGCCGCCTGCTGGACAGGCTCGCGAACAGCACCGTGAACGGGCAGCGCCGGCCTGCCACCGCGCTGATCGACCCGGTGAGCCTGCTGCCGTCGCTGCCCCCTGGCGCGATGCCGGCCGGATCCCGCCAGCTGCTCGCCGACCTGGGCCCGCGGGAATGGGCGGCGTGGCTACGGGCGTCCGAGCGGCTCGCCGTCACCGACACCACGTTGCGTGACGCCCACCAGTCACTGCTGGCGACCCGGCTGCGCACCACTGACATCCTCGCCGCCGCGCCCGCGTACGCCAGGCTCACCCCCGGCCTGCTCAGCCTGGAATGCTGGGGCGGGGCGACCTATGACGTGGCGCTGCGCTTCCTCGCCGAGGATCCCTGGGAGCGCCTCGCCGCCCTGCGGGAAAGGGTCCCCAACATCTGCCTGCAGATGCTGCTGCGTGGCCGCAACGCGGTCGGCTACACCCCCTACCCGGACGAGATGGTCCGGGCATTCGTCGCCGAGGCCGCCGCGACCGGAATCGATATCTTCCGGGTGTTCGACGCGTTGAACGACATCGAACAGATGCGGCCGGCGATCGACGCGGTGATCGAAGCCGGGGCGGTGGCGGAAGGCACACTGTGCTATACCGGGGACCTCGCGGACCCGGCGGAACGGATCTACACTCTCGACTACTACCTGCGCCTGGCCGAACAGCTCGTCGCCGCGGGCGCCCACGTGCTCGCGGTCAAGGACATGGCCGGTCTGCTTCGCCCGACCGCGGCCCGCGCGCTGGTGACAGCCCTGCGGGAGAACTTTGACGCACCTGTCCACGTGCACACCCATGACACCGCCGGCGGTCAGCTCGCCACCCTGCTCGCCGCGGCCGACGCCGGAGCGGACGCCGTCGACGCCGCGGCGGCACCGCTGTCGGGTGGTACCAGCCAACCGAACCTGTCCGCGCTGGTCGCCGCCACCGACCACACTCCACGCTCCACCGGGATCGACCTGTCCGCGCTGTCGGCGATGGAGCCGTACTGGGAGGCGGCACGCGACCTGTACGCGCCGTTCGAGGCGGGCCTGCGTGCGCCGACCGGCGCGGTGTACCGGCACGAGATCCCCGGTGGTCAACTGACGAACCTGCGCCAGCAGGCGATCGCGCTCGGCCTGGGCGCGAAGTGGGCGCAGGTCCAGGAGTGTTACGCACTGGCCAACGATCTACTCGGCAAACCCATCAAGGTGACCCCGACCAGCAAGGTCGTCGGGGACCTGGCGCTGTTCATCGCGGGCGGCGAGATCGACGTCGACGACCTTCGGGAACATCCGGAACGCTACGACCTGCCCGCGAGCGTGCTGGGTTACCTCGCCGGCGAGCTCGGCACACCACCTGCCGGCTTCGCCGAGCCGTTCCGCGAGCGGGCGCTCGCCGGCCGGCGTCCAGCGGCGCCTGCGGCCGAGCTGAGCGCCGAGGAGTCGGAGGCACTGGCGGGACCCGCCCGGCGCGAGACCCTGTCGCGGCTGCTGTTCCCCGGACCGTGGAAGGACTACACCGTGGCTGTGGCCGCGTACGGTGACAGCTCCGCCATCCCCACCGAGGAGTTCTTCTACGGCCTCACCTCGGGCAAGCCGGTGGTCATCGCCATGGACCCGGGGGTCGAGACCATCGTCGAACTCGCCGACATCGGCGAGCCGGACGACGCGGGCG
>NZ_CAKKTK010000095.1:0-16075 GCF_920656135.1 Frankia sp. Cppng1_Ct_nod
GGCCGGCAGTGGCGGTACGAACGTTCGAGAAACCACGAGCGGCAGCGCCCTTTCGCCGGATTTGTCCGGGTCTGGAGCGACGGCCGTAGACGTCTGCCCGTCAACCATGTCACCACCCCCAACAGCCCAACTGCGCAACGTAGTGGTATCGCGACAGGCCGCTACAGGCAAGGCCAGGTCGTTGACAGGCAACACACTGCTATCATCCCGCGGCCGCGGCCGCGAGAACCGATCCGCCCGCACAGGCGACACGAAGATCAATGATGCTCACGGCCGACGGAGGCGCGAGTACAACATCATCGCACCTCCGTCGGCCGTTTCCACCGAACAACTTCCACCGAACAACTTCCAGCGCCGACCTCTAAGCCGCGCAGTCCGAGCAGACGGTCCGCCGGGCATCAGCAAGCTGGCTGCGGTGGTGCACGAGGAAGCAGTTGGTGCAGGTGAACTCGTCAGCCTGCCTCGGCAGCACCCGCAGGGCCAGCTCCTCGTCCCGAACCTCGGCATCGGGAAGATCCAGCTCGGCCTCGAGAGCATCAACATCATCTCCGAGGTCGGCGGCAGCCCCGGCGCGCTGCGCCTTCAATGTCTCCAGGCTCTGCTCCTGGAGCTCGTCCTCCTCGACATCAGCGCCCCGCCGGGCGTCGAAGTCACGAGCCATGAGTCTCCTTCCCTACCAGTTCTTATGGGCCGCACGCCCGCGGAGGCAGCGCACGACCGCATGTCGGTACCCACTCGGACCCATACCCGAACGGGATCGAGTGGTCACAATACGCAGCGACCCTGGCGCAGATACAGCCGGCGACGTTTGTCCACATCCACGTGTGGCCGGGGTGAGACAACGGATCTCTCCCGACCGACGCGAACAATACGGTCCCGCGCGTCAACAGGCCAGGCATCACGTGTGCAACCTGATGTCAGACCTGCCACATGGTCACGCTCAGGCCACGCTGTCCCCCTGTACGGGGACATCCGCCGGGCACCACGGACACGAGCGGGGTTCCCGCAGGCCTGGTCCTACAGGTAGAGGCCGGTCAGCCCGTCATCGAGGCGCTCGGCAGCCACCGCGTGCACGTCCCGCTCGCGCAACAGCACATAGGCCGTGCCGTGCAGCTCGACCTCGGCCCGTTCCTCGGGGTCGTAGAGCACACGATCATCCATCTGGATCGTCCGCACCGCCGTACCCACCGCGACCACATCCGCCCAGGACAGGCGCTTGCCCATGTGCGCGGTGGCGGGAATGACAATTCCCGCCTTCGACCGCCGATCGGCCGAGTCCTCGCGCGGGGCAACCAGGACGCGATCATGAAGAAGTCTGATCGGCAACGATCCCGCACGCATGTCCACACCGGCCATACCGCCGACGTCAGTCACACCGTTGACACCGCCGGAAGTAGCACTCACGTATCGGACCCTACCCGCCGCGACAAGGTCCTCCTACAACGGCAGGCACCGCAGGTCTCCACCCGGGCCGCAGCACACCGGACGACAACCGTCGATCGCCGATTCCGGGTGCAAGACCACGAACCTCCCCGGATGGGGAATGCAGCCCCAACGGGGTATAAGCTCCCGCCCATCACCGACCTGGCCGCTCCAGCCAGGCCGGAGAGCCCGTGCCGGAGCCGCCGATGACGCGGCCCGCGGACACCAGCACCGCAGGCCACCGCAGGCCACCGCAGGTCGGCACGCAGGTCGGCACGCGGAGAACCGCACGCAGAGAACGTGAGATGAGGCGCGACGATGGCTTTGCGAATCAGTGTTGACCTCGACGGCCTACGTTGGGTTGATCTGTTCCGGTTCGTCGATCTGGCCCGCAACGGTGGGATAGGCCCGGACGACCAGGTGGACGTAATCACCTATGGTAGTGACCCACTGTCGGTGAGTCTGTCCGCGCGGATCTACCCGCCGGCGGACGCGTTCGGGCCGGCCGACGCCGAGATCATCAATGAGCCGACGAGCCGACCGGCGATACCAGCCGTCGCCCCGCCGCAGGGTCCGCCGGCGCCCAACGGTTCACCGTTCGGTTACGACGCGCCTCCCGGCGAACGCGGCCCTGCCGGCAACGGCGCGCACTACCCGACGTTCGAGGCCCCCGGCGAACGCCAGGGCCAGGGGACGCCGAACCTGCCCTCCTTCTCGGGTGGTTACGACGGCCAGGGCGACCGCAACGCTCCGCCCCTCCCGGGTGGCACCCACTACCCGCCGTTTGACGGGCAGGGGGAACGCCTCGGACCTGGCGGGCCGGCCGGGCAGTTCGCCGGATTCGAACCGGTCTTCGACCGCCAGGGTGGCACGAAGGAGCCGGGGCCGGGTGGCCAGAGCCAGGTCGAGAGCCCCTATATCGAGGAGTTCGCCCGCCTGCAGGAAGGCCTGATGCGTCAGGCACGTCGTCCGGACGAAGTTCGCCCCGAACGGGGCTGAGCACACGACAAAACGGTCACAAAGGTGTGACAAACCACCCGGTGCGTGATGTAGTAGACAGGCCGGCCGGTCAGGGGCGGTACCGGTAACACGTCACGCGAAGCGATGGTGGATGCTGCCTGCGATGGAGGATCGGCGTACGGACGAAGTCGGGCGTTACTGCGATGAGTTGCGCTCGGAACTTCGCATGATCTCAAACGGGCCCGTCCTCGCCGGTCCTCGGATGATTCAGCACATCGGGTCCCTGCTCGCCATCCTCGACCTCCACCAGGCGAACGAGTTCGACCTCTGCGTGAGTTGTGACCGACTCTGGCCATGCCAGACAGTCATGGCCATCACGGGCGAGTCATCCGCGGGCAACAGCGCCCCCGCCCCAGAGCCGGACAAAACACCCCAAAAACAGGCACGGCCGGTTGTGCCTGCGCCCATGCCCGACCAGTACTCCCGCCCCGGGCCGACCCCGTTGACCCCGTTGACCCCGCATCCCAGCGGGCCGCTTCCCACCCTGGCGCCGCAGGGCCCGGGCACGGGTGCGTACCCGGTCTCGGCGACGGCCGGCAATCCCACGGGCTGGATCCCCTCGTCCACCGCCTCGTTGTCGACCGGGGCACATCGCATCCCGCCCCCACCGACGACCCTGCCGCCCAGCGCGCCACGGCCTCCGGCAACGCAGCCACCGACGGTCCAGCCATCGTTCGGGCAGGCACCGTTCGGGCAGGCACCGTTCGGAAATGAGAAGCTCCCGCCCCGGCCACCGGTACCGGCACCGGCACCGGTGAGCAGCGGCGATGAGATACCGACCCCTCAGCACCGCGAGCCGGCGATTCCCGCGGCACGCCTCGCACCTCCGATCTCCGGGCCGATGGGCATTCCACCCGGCCGGATGCCGGTTCATCCCGCACCGGTCAGCTATCCCGCGCCGGAAGCCCTACAGCTCCGCGCCCAGCATCCGGGCGTACCACGCGACGGGGCCGACAACGGCGGCGGCGATCGTTGGCCCGGGTACGGCGGCATCCTCGACGGCATCGACGTGATCTAGAGCCGCCGGATCCAGCCAGGCGCAAAGCCCTGACGCGGCGTGCACGCCATCCGGTCACACACAAGTGTCAACCCGTTCTCCCTGGGTAGCCATTGGAACGTGACAGCATCACCCTGACGAGGTTTGAATGCAGGCGACCGGTGGCATGAACGCGACGCCGGCGGCGGGCGCACGGCGATGGTCGGCAGTAGGCCCGCCGCCGCAGGCAGGGGGAAGGTGAGGCGTGGCCGAGGCACTGACCGCCCGCTTCGACCTGCCTGCCAATGCCCGTGCCGCAGGGCGGGCACGGCGTCTGATAAACGAGCTGCTCACCACCTGGGGCCGCGAGGAGGACGCCGAGGTCGCCCGCCTCCTGGTCAGCGAAGTGGTCACCAACGCCGTCCGCTACACCAGGTCCAACGACCCTCTGCGCGTCCAGGTTATCGCTCAGAGTGACCGGGTGCGGATCGCGGTCGGCGACGGGAGCACGATGCGTCCGGTTCTTCGGGCCGTGCGGGACGACGACGAGTCCGGACGTGGGATGCATCTCGTGGCCGCTCTCGCCAGCGAATGGGGCGTGGTGGACACGCTGGCCGACGACAGCCCCGGCAAGCACGTGTGGTTCGAGCTGGCCGCGCCCGTTCAGCCGCCCCTCCCCAGGGACCCGCGAAACCCCGCGGATGCGGCACCGCCCGCCACGGTCGGTCCCTGCTGAGGAGACCGCTCCGAAACGGGAAATCCGAATCTTTCGGTATATTCCGGTGGCCGACGACAGCACAGCGGCACCTAGTCGATCACTTCATGTCATCAACAGTGCTGTGTCGCGAACCGCGTTGTGTTACGAACAATGCCGTCTCACGAACAGTGCAGGGCCAGCGTCAGGGGGTCGTCATGCCCGTTCCCACGGATGTCCGGCTGGAGGTGCGGATTCTCCTCGACGCCGGCGGGCACCTGGTTGTGCAGCATCTGCCTGCCGAGTCCGCCTACGTCCTACCCGGCGGAGCCGTCGAACCCGGTGAGGATGTCGACGCGGCGGCAGCCCGGCACGTACGCGCGTTATCCGGCTCCCACACCCTTGTGGCGGACTTCGCCGGATGCATCGAGCACCCCAATCCGGGCGGGGGCCGCACGATCACCATGCTGTTCGCGGCCGACCTCCCGGACGACGCCGACATACCCACCGCCCATCTGAATGTGCCCCTCGTCCTGCTCCCGCTGAGCAACCGCGACGAGCTGCCGCTGGCCCCCGCCGCCGTCTCTGCCGCGACGGTCCGCTGGCTGGAGGACCACTGGCCGACGTGGTGGGGTCTGCCGGTCACCGAGTCCGACCCGTGGTGGAACCAGCTCCGCCTGTCGGCGCACTCGCTGCGGGC
Organism: Frankia sp. Cppng1_Ct_nod; assembly: GCF_920656135.1. Classification (NCBI taxonomy): domain Bacteria; kingdom Bacillati; phylum Actinomycetota; class Actinomycetes; order Frankiales; family Frankiaceae; genus Frankia; species Frankia sp. Cppng1_Ct_nod. Next base: position 4,813 of record NZ_CAKKTK010000095.1, read on the forward strand.
GCAGCTGCACGCCCGCCGGCACGAACTCGCCGACAGCGACTTCCGGGACGCGGCTGTCGCCATGTGCGCGCTCGTCGCCGCCGCCGACGGCACGATCGACGCTCGGGAACGAGAGGCGATGACACAGATCGTCACCACCGATCAGATCCTCGCCGCCTTCGCATCCGACGACCTGGTCCGCCTCTTCAACACCCATGTCGCGGCACTGCGCCGGGACCCTGCCGCGGGCCGGTCCGCGGCGTTCCGCGAAATCGCCAAGGTGCGGGGGCACCGGGTGCAGGCACGGTCGGTCGTCCAGTTCGGCGCGATGATCGGATACGCCGACGGCACGTTCGACCCGGACGAGCAGGCTGTCGTCCGCCGCGCGATGAGCATCCTCGGGCTCGACCCGTCGGCCCTGTCCGTGCAGGCCACGCAAACCGTTGACAGGTGACCCTCGACATTCCGCCCGACATTCCGCCCGACGACCAATCACCTGCCGGCCTGTCCGTCGATCAGGCCGTCCCACCCGCGAGGGAACGCATGTTCGAGAAAAATGACCCGACGTCGGTGGTGACGTCGGTGGTTCTGAGCGCGCGCCTGCTCTTCACGACAGGCGAACGGGTGCTCCTCGCCAACCGTCGCGGGTACTCGTGGTTCTTCCTGCCGGGCGGGAACGTCGAACCGGGCGAAAGCGTGGAGGATGCGCTGCGACGCAAGATCAAGGAGGAGGCCGGACTGATCGCGCACACCCTCGACTTCGTCGGCTGTGTGGAGCACTCCTACGTCGAGGACGGACTGCGGTGGCACGAGGTGAACATGGTGTTCGCGTCCACCCTGCCGCTGTTCGCGGAGATCGGCAGCCGGGAGAAGGCGATCGACGTCAGTTCCGTGGCCGTGGCCGACCTGGACGCCTTCGAGTTCCGGCCCGCACACCTGCGGACGGCCATCCAGAACTGGCTCAGTACCGGCCGACCGGCCTGGTACGGTCCGGGCGGCACGGCACCGGCGGTCGAGCCTGCCTGACGATCAGGCCGACACGGTCCAGCCTTTCTTTGGTTACCATAAGTAAAAAATTAATCACGGCGAGTTCGCACAGGTAGTGTTCGCGCCATGCCAGCCGCAGTGACGTGCCCCACCTGTCTGCAGCCGTCCCGGCGCCGATTCCGTTCCAGCCGCCCGCGGACCTGCTATCCGCCGGGTGAAGGCCGCGCTGTCCACGGGGGTGGCTCGCCGAAGGTCTCTCCACCGGATGTACGTTGTTCAGCATTCGTTATGAACCACGATCTACCGTTGGCACCATGATGCCCGGGCGGGCAGCCGCAGCAGCAGCAGCAGCAGCAGCTGACAGTACAGGCGTCGCCGCGCTGTCGCCGACCGTCATCCCCTACCCGCGGATCACACACCCGCTGGTGGGGGAACTACCCGGCGGCAGCGGGCTGGGTCCGCTCACGTTCACCGGCGCGTTCAGGCGCCGCTCGTGGACGCGTTGGATGCGCCGGCCGTGCACCCTGATCGCGTTCGCTGTCGCGGTCCCGATGACCGTGCTGCTCGCGGCCAGGTTCCGGACCGACGTCGCCACCAAACTGTCAAGCGTCCCGTCACCCGCCTGGCCGTGGCTCATGGTGTGCGCTGTCGCGTCAGCCGGCTTCTTTCTCGCCAACGCCTGCGCGCTGCGCGCGGCCAGCGGGCTGCCGCTGCCGCTGCGCACAGCGACCGCGGTGCAACTGGCAGCCGCGGCCGCAAACCGGGTACTACCCGCGGGCCTCGGCGCGATCGCGGTGAACATGCACTACCTCGAACGTCAGAAGCTGACCAGGTCGGCCGGCCTGAGCGCCGTCGCCGCAACGAAGATCGCGGTTGCTCTGACGCATGTCGTCGGCGTCGTCCTCGTCGCCGGGCTGGTCAGCGGTTCGGGCGCCGGGGATGCGCTCAGCGCACCGGTCGAGTCGGTCATGAAACACCTCGGACCCGGCCCGACCTTCGGATGCATCGGGGCGTGCCTGCTCGCCGGCGCCACGGTCGGGCTGCATCCGCGGATACGCAGGCGGCTGGGGCCGCAGTTGCGCACCGCCGGGCGGCACCTGGTGGTGCTGGCACGCTCTCCCCGGCGGACCGCTGTGCTGCTCCTGTCGGCAGCGGCCACCAAGGTCACCCAGATCGTGGCGCTCGCCGCATGCGTCTGGGCGTTCGGAAGTCCGGTGTCACTGCTGTCGGTCGCAACCATCTACCTCATCGGGTCCGTGGTCGCCGGGGCCGTCCCCACCGCGGGCAACGTAGGCGCGCTCGAACCCGCGCTCGCCCTCGGCCTGACCGCTACCGGCGGTGAAGCCGCGTCCATGCTCGCGGCCGTCCTCGTCTACCGGCTGATCAGCTACTGGTTGCCGGTACTGCCAGGAGTGATCGCGCTGACCACCCTGCGCCGCCGAGCCGTCCTGTAAGCGGCGTCGCCCAAGCGGCGTCGCCGAATCCCCACCGGGACCCGCAATCGGATCCCGGTGGGGATTCGGCCCGCGGACGAACTCACGGCATCCGGGCCCACACCGGCATCCGGATTTGCGGATCAGCCGACCCCCAGCCCCTTGCCGACCCGGGCACCGAGGTCCGGATCGACCTGTCGCCAGTACTCGACAACCCGCCGTTGGACGTCCACCTGAACGTCCTGGGACGCGTGACCGACGATGTTCGTCACCAGATGGTCCCGGTCGGTGTCGGACATCACATCGCGGTACAGCGTGCCGGCCTGACCGAAATCGTCGTCGTCACGACGGAGCGTGTAAGCCGTCCGGACGAACTCACCGTCGGCCTCCCACACAGCCTCCTCGCCATAGCGGATCGTGTCGGCCTTGGGCCCGTCGTAGCTGTTCGGCGCGTACACCGGGTCGCTGGACGGCCCATAGCGCATCGCGCCGTCCTTGTTGTAGGAGTGGACGGGTACCTTCGGACGGTTGATCGGCAGTTGCAGGTAGTTCGGGCCAATTCGGTAACGGTGCGTGTCCGGGTACGAGAACAACCTGCCGAGCAGCATCTTGTCCGGACTCGGACCGATCCCGGGCACCATGTTGGCCGGTTCGAACGACGCCTGCTCCACCTCCGTGAAGTAGTCGTCGGGGTTGCGGTCCAGGACCATCCGCCCGATCGTGATCGGCGGGTAGTCCGCATGCGGCCAGACCTTGGTCAGGTCGAACGGGTTGAACCGGTAGGTGGCCGCCTCCGCGAACGGCATGATCTGGATCTCCAGACGCCAGACCGGGAAGTCGCCGTCACGGATCGACGATGCGAGATCTCGGATGTGGAGGTCCGGGTCGACCGACACCCTGGCCTTCGCCTCGTCGTCGGTGAAGGTGTCAATGCCCTGCTCGGTCTTGAAGTGGTACTTCACCCAGAACCGCTCACCGGCCGCGTTCACCCACATGAAGGTGTGGCTGCCATAGCCGTTCATGTGCCGCCAGCTGCGCGGCGTCCCTCGGTCGCTCATCAGGATCAGTACCTGGTGGGCGGACTCGGGTGACAGCGTCCAGAAGTCCCACTGCATGTTGTTGTCCCGCAGGTGGGTGTCGGCCCGCCGCTTCTGCGAGTGGATGAAGTCGGAGAACTTGCTCGGATCCCGCACAAAGAAGATCGGCGTGTTGTTGCCGACCAGGTCGTAGTTACCCTCATCGGTGTAGAACTTCACCGCGAAGCCGCGAGGGTCACGAACCGTGTCGGCGCTTCCGAGTTCACCTGCAACGGTGGAGAACCGGACGAACACATCAGTGCGCTTACCCACTTCGGACAGGAACGCCGCCTTCGTGTACGGCGTCACATCCGCGGTCACCTCGAAATGGCCGTGCGCACCGCCGCCCTTGGCGTGGACGACCCGTTCGGGCACCCGCTCCCGATTGAACTGGGCCATCTTCTGGATCAGATAGTGGTCCTGAAGCAGCAACGGGCCGTCCGGACCGACGGACAGCGAATGCTCGTCGCTCGGCGCCGGGATGCCCGCGTCGGTCGTCGTCACAGGTGTCGGATTCGCAGGTGGTCGAGACTCTGCCATTGAGACTCACTCCTGTCATCTGTCGTCGTTGCGGCCCTGTCCCTCGACGGGGCCTGCTTGCGACGGGGACGAAGAGTGCCTACCCGCCCGGCATCGCCGATAGTCACGGGATCCAGCGCATCCGCCTCGTTCCCGGCACCGACAGATGGTGGTTGTCACCGATACGCAGCTCGAACCACGCCGAGGTCACGCGGGTTCGTTGAGGCGCAGGATCGTCGGCGTCTCGTGTTCACACCCGAGGACGGACAGCCCACCGGCATCCAGGACGCGCCGAGCACCGGCTCGAGCGCAAGCCAGCGTGCGACCAGCACCCGCGGCATGTGACCGTGCCCGACCAGGGCCACATCCCCGTGTTCCAGATACGGCCGGACACGGTCGATCACCCGGTCGGCACGTACACCGACCTGCACGGGCGTCTCACCGACCTGATGGCACAGCTATGGCTCACGGCCTCCCGGTCAGACGGCAGAAGACCTCAGCACATCACCCGGATCGGGTCGGTGCTGCCAGAAGCACCGACGTCAGGAAAAGCGCCGGCGTCAGGAAAAGCGCCGGCGGCGACGCCGACGCCCGGCGAAGATCAGCAGCATTACGCCTGTCCCGGCGATGGCCACGCGATCCCATCGGACGGACCGCCGCATGACAAGACCCGAACCGAACCCGCCGGGAAGCCCGGGTCGCTCCGCCGGACCACCGAAGGCGAACGCGTCATCGTCGGAGCCTGCGGGGATGGCCTCCGGGCCACCGGAGACACTCGCCAACACCTTCTGCCGGACCTCCGCAGCCCTGTTCCTGATCTGTTCGCCGGTCCGCTCCGCAACCCGTCTGGGGCTGACCAGCTCGGCGATCGCATCCAAGGTCACCGCCAGCTCGGCGCGGGTGTTCTCGATCTGCTGCTGGATGGCAGCCGGGTCCTGCGGCACCGATCTCGCCCTTTCGTCCGCGCAATGACTATCCAGGGAACCTAGAGAACACTGTGTGACGACCGCGAGCGGGGGCGTCGACGCCAGGAATCCGACGCCGTGTCAGGCACCTTTCGGTCTGCTACGGCACTACAAAGGATCGTGCCAGAACGGCCACATGGACGCGAGGCGAAACGGCGGTGAGCGGTACACCTCACCAACGTCGAGGGGAGGGCGACGTCCAGCGCAGGACCAGTGTCTACCCTGGTCCGGTGAGCCGCCAACCGCGTCCGGAGCAGACGCGGTCACGGTTGACACATCCTTTTCATCCAGTCTCGTCCGGTATACGCGCCGACTGGCGCGCGCTCTGGAACACGAAGTGGCACGGGCGACTCGGGCAGGGCGCGTGGTTCGCCGTGCCATCGGTCGCCCTGGCTCTGCTCGCGCACCTGGCATCCGTCGCACCGTGCCCCGGCCCGCTGCTGACCGCTGCCGCCTTACTCGGCCTGACCGGGCTGGCCGCGGGCGTCAGCGCCGCACGATCCCGGCCAACCGCACGATCCCGACTTTCGGGCATCCGCAACCGTCCCGCCCGCTTCGGTGGGCCGGCGGAGTACCTGGTCGCACTCGTGACCCAGGCAGGCCTGCACGGACTTTTCGTGTTGTCGGCACCGCCCCGAGCGGCCCGGCCCGCCCTGCTTGAACGCATGCTCTGCCACCCACCCGCTGCCGGGGATCGGGCACTCGAACAGCTCGGGAACCCGGGTGCGGACCTTGCCGCCGGAGCCGTCCGAGCCCTTCCCCGCAGTATGCAGAGCTCCGGCTGGGCACCGGAGGCACGCGGCCTCCTGGTGCTGGCCGCCCACACGGTCGCGGCGGCGGGAGCCCTCTGGTGGCTGCGGCGCGGGACGGCGACGGTCCGGGCGGCTGTACGGCTGCTCGCCAGCCGGCTGACGCCGCTCGCCGCATCCTCCGAGGTCCTGCGTCCAACCCGGCGCAGCGTACCGGTCACCCGGCAGCAGCCCCCCTGGCTACGAACGGTCAGCCTGCGGTACACCCTCGTGCGCCGCGGGCCCCCGGGACGGCCGACTCCTGCCGCTGTTGCGGTCTTCTGACGCCCGGCTCGGCCGACCACGGCCTTCCCGTTCGGCGTGTGCTTCGCTGCCACATTCTCACAACTCCCGCCCATTACGAGGAGTTATGTCAGATTTGCTTATTTTTGCGCGCTGGGGTCGGCTGCTCGCCGGGTCACTGACCGTGCTCACGCTCGTCATCGCCGGCTGCTCGTCAGGTAGCGAGTCGGCGGTGACGATCGTGGACGGTTCCGGGGCGTCCACGGGACTGCGCGGCACAGCGCTCACCCGGCCCATCGACAAACCCACGCTGAACCTGACGGACACCGCCGGCCAACCGTTCGACCTGCGGTCCCGCACCGCAGGCAAGGTCACACTGCTGTTCTTCGGCTACACCCACTGCCCGGATGTCTGCCCGACGACGATGGCCGACATCGCGGCAGCGCTCGAAGCAGTACCGACCTCGGTACGGTCGCAGGTCGCAACGGTGTTCGTCAGCACGGACCCCGAACGTGACACCGGTGAAGTACTCGCCCAGTGGCTGGGCCAGTTCGACCCGTCCTTCATCGGAGTCCGAGGCACCCTGGCACAGGTACGCGCACAGGCGGACGCCCTCGGCATCCCGCTGGAGGAACCGGTACGCCAGGCGAACGGTACCTATACCGTCACGCATGGCACGCAGGTCATCGCGTTCACCAAGGACGACAAGGCCAGGGTCCTGTATCTGGCCGGAACGCAGGTTGCGGACTACGCGCACGACCTGTCGATCCTGGTCAACACCGGAAAGACCATGTGAAAACATGACAAAAGAACAGACAACGGATATTTCAGGTATAGACCCGGTGACCTCGACACCTGCACGGACACCCAATCGGATGCTCGCTCAGGCGGGGCTGACCGGCCCGCGGCTCGCCCGGGTCGGTCCGACTGTCCTGCGATTCGGCCTGGCCGCTCTCTGGCTCGCCGCCGGCATCCTCAAGATCGGCGACCCGCAGGGGATGGTGCACTCCGTGCGAGCCTTCCGCATCCTGCCGGAGTCACTCGTGCACCCCGTCGCCTACGCCGTCCCGTTCGTGGAGATCGCGTTGGGGCTGCTCCTGCTCGTGGGCCTTGCCGTCCGGGTGGGCGCCGTCGTATCCGCGCTGCTGCTCGCGGTCTACATCGCGGCGATCGCATCCGCGGCCGCGCGTGGTCTGCACATCGAATGCGGCTGCTTCTCCGCAGGAGGCAACCTCACCGCCGACGCGCCGACCCATTACGCCGAAGAGATCATCCGGGACAGCCTGCTGCTCCTCGCGAGTGGCCTGCTGGTGCGCTGGCCGGCGAGCGCCTTCGCCATCGACCGCCTCCTCGACCGACCGTTTCAGGAGAACCCATGAGTGCCGCATCGAGGAAGAACGCGTCCCTGCGAAAGGAACCCGGCCAGACCTCGGCGGACGCCCGGCGGGAGAAAGCTTCGGCGGCCCGGACCGCCGAAGCGGCCAGGACACGGCGACGACAACGGATCATCATCACGTCCGCGGTCGTGGCTGTGCTCGCGCTGGTCGGCGTGATCGGTTTTGTCGTCCAGAGCAGCCGGACCGGATCCACTCCCGTGGTTGTGCCGGCGAACGCGACCGGCACGGACAACGGAATCGTCGTCGGAAAACCGGATGCCCCGGTCACCGTAGACCTCTACGAGGACTTCCAGTGCCCGATCTGCGGGGAGCTGGAGAAATCCGTCGGCTCCACCGTCCAGAACCTGATAGACAACGGGAAGATCAAGGCCGTTTACCACATGATGTCCTTCCTCGGACCGGAATCCGTCCGGGCGGCAAACGCGGCGTCGGCCGCCGCCCAGGAAGGAAGTTTCAAGCAATACCATGATGTTCTCTACGCCAATCAGCCGCCCGAGCGGACCGGTGGATTCCAGAACAGCACGTTGACGCAACTCGGCGCGAGGGTCGGCCTGACCTCGGAGGCGTTCACCAGCGCGGTGGGCAACGGGACGTACAACGGCTACGTCGCGAAGGTCGAGGACAACGCGTCCAAGCGCGCTGTCACCGGCACACCCACGGTGTTCGTCAACGGCCAGCAGCTGGCCAGCTCGGCTCTGACACCGGACGGCTTCACGGCCGCGGTGAACAGCGCCGCCGGCAGCGGCACCGGCCCGGCCCCGACACCCACCGGGTAGCCGGGCAGCACGGTCCGGATGGGTGACGGTGAACGCCGCACCGGCCACGACCACGGTCACCCGTCCGGACTCCTACAACGATCGTCGCCGTGCGACGATCGCCGGCCCGGACGCGGGACGCAGTACGGCGCAGTACGGCGCCGCGAGGTGAGATAGCGACTATGGACGCCGCACAGTGGGACCGCCGGCACGCCGGTACCGGTCTGCTGTGGACCGCCGAGCCGAACCAGGTCGTGATCGAGCAGCTCACCGCCCTCACCCCGGGACGCGCCCTGGATCTTGCCTGCGGCGAGGGCCGCAATGCCGTCTGGCTTGCCACCCGGGGTTGGCGGGTCACCGGCATGGACTTCTCGGAAGTCGCGATCCGCAAGGCCCGCGAGCTGTCCCGCCGCTTCGACGTGACACCCGACTGGATCCACGCCGACGTCCTGGAATGGACGCCGGCGCCCGGATCCTACGATCTGGTGACCATCTGCTACCTGCACCTTCCGGCCGCCGAACGCCGGGCGGTGCTCAGGCGCGCGGCCCACGCCCTCGTCCCCGGCGGGACGCTGCTGGTACTCGGGCACGACCGGGCGAACCTCACCGACGGCTCCGAGGGACCCGCCGACCCCCAGCTCCTGCTCGACGCGGACGAACTGTTGGAGGACCTGGCGGACGGCCCGCCGGTGCGGATCCGTCGAGCCGGCCGCATCCTGCGCCCGACAGGAACGGACGGTCGGGCACCTACAGCGATCGACACTCTGCTGGTCGGGGTCAGACCCGATCCGGTGTCGGCCCATCCGGCGTTCGTCGAACCGGCTGGCCTCCCCGGCCGCAGCCAGCCCACCGGGCCCACCTCGACATCCGTCTCCGTGTCGGTGGGTGGCTTCGTCGTCGTCCACCGGATGCCCGAGGTTGCGGAACTACGCAGGCTGCGTACCGCGGGCGGCCTGCCCGATCCCGGTCCCGAGGCCGCGGCGGACGCCATCGACGGCAGCCTCGCCGGGCTGTGCGTGGAAGCCGCGGACGAGCCCGGACGAGCGGTGGGATGCGGCCGGATCGTCGGGGACGGCCGGACGTTCCTGGTCATCATGGATGTCGCGATCGACCCGATGGTGTACGCCGACGCCGATGCGGACGCCGACGTCGACCTTTCCGCGCTGATCGTGAACGAGCTGCGCAGATGGGCGGCCACCCAGGTGGATCCGACCGCGTTCGTCGGAGTCGCGACGTTGGCCGGCGTCGAGCCGTTGGGGCGCGGTTCCTGACCAGACCGGCCCCGCGTCACCGGCCCCGCGTCACCGGCCCCGCGTCACCGGCCCCGCGTCACCGGCCCCGCGTCACCGGACTCCACCCGGTCGGCGCGGGACTCGTCCGGGGGGTCGGGTTGGCGGTGATGCTGCGGGCAGGCTAGCTTTCCGGTCATGACCGAGACTGCCGAAGCTGTCCGTCTCACCTCCGGTGACACCGCGCCGGACTTCACCCTGCCCGACGCCGACGGCAACCAGGTGTCGCTGTCGTCGTTGCGGGGACGCCGGGTGGTCGTGTACTTCTACCCGGCGGCATCCACCCCCGGATGTACCAAGCAGGCTTGCGACTTCCGGGACAGCCTCACCCAGCTGAACGACGCCGGCATCGACGTGCTCGGCATCTCCCCGGACAAGCCCGCGAAGCTCGTGAAGTTCCGCGACAACGAGAAGCTGACGTTTCCACTGCTGTCCGACCCGGAGCGGGCGGTGCTCACCGCCTACGGCGCGTACGGCGAGAAGACGCTCTACGGTAAGAAGACCCTGGGCGTGATCCGTTCGACCTTTGTCGTGGACGCCGACGGGAAGATCGAGAAGGCGATGTACAACGTCAAGGCGACCGGTCACGTCGCCAAGGTCATCCGGGATCTCAACCTGGCCGGCTGAGAGGGCCTGCCGTCCGGCTGCTCCGTCTGCCTGCCTGCACGGCTGCCTGCCTGCGCGGCGCAAAACGGGTGGACGCACCCGGGCTGCGGAACGCTACTGTGGTACCTACGCGGGAGTGGCGGAATGGCAGACGCAGCAGACTTAGGATCTGCCGCCTTCGGGCGTGGGGGTTCAAGTCCCCCCTCCCGCACCACCGGTCACGACCAGCCGGATTCCCTGCGTAGCAGCAGGTCACGCGGCACCTTGCCGATCATCATCTGCTGCACTGGCCGAGGCGGAGTCCTCGCGGGCACAGTTGGCCCGCGGCCTCGGACTGCCGTCCTTCTTCTACAGCTCGATCGGCGTAACAGTGGCTATCCAGATCGCCGCAGCCGCCGTTGAGGTCGCCTTCGATACAGGCTGGACCCGATTGCTGTCGATCGCCGGAGCCGCCATCTTCGCCCTGACGGCGGGCATCCAGCTGTTCCGGTTCCGGCGGCTCAACGGGGTGCGGATCGGGGGACTCACGAGCCGGGTCGTGCTCGGAACGGGGCGGGCTGCGGCGACCTCGTACGCGCTGGCTCTGGGCGCCGCGTTCTGGGCGCCGCGTTCTGGGCTGCCCTCGCCGGGCTGTGGTGGCTGGTGGCTGTCTGCGCGTGTGCTGGGGGACTGGCCTACACGTTGAGCGGCCGACGTTGGTTGCGCCTCTACAGAGGAGACCCGGCGACTCACGCTCGTGCCGAGTCGGCCGGGTGGCTGGTGGTCATCTCGGCCCTTGCACTGGCCGCGCTGGCGCTGCTGGTGCTGGTCGGCCACTGATGCTTGAGCTGGATGCCAACCTGCACGCACCGGCCCGGCTGAGGCTGAGGCTGAGGCTGAGGCTGAGGCTGATGACCATGCTGACCGCTGTGTCCGAAGCAGAGTTCTCTACCATTCGCGACAGCCTCGAGGTCAGCGACTCGGTGCTTTCCAAACACGTGGGCGCCCTCGCGTCGCTCGGCTACGTCAGGAGCCACAAAGGAGTTCACGGCGGTCGCCGAACCACGTGGATCTCGCTGACTGCGCCGGGTAGGGCCGCCCTGAGCGCCCACGTTGCCGCACTGCAAGAGGTCATCGCCGGGGAACATGCTGATCTGGATCGCCGCACTGATCTTCAAGACGCAGCGGATCCGATGAGGAACCGGCTACGTGAGCTGCGGGCCGGGCGGCGCTGGAGCCAGGCGGAC
>NZ_CAKKTK010000096.1:0-15899 GCF_920656135.1 Frankia sp. Cppng1_Ct_nod
ATCGACCAAAATCAAGATTTATCTTACGTCGTTAGCCTCGGGCTCTGAGGGCTAGCGCTGCATTCGCGCCGGCAAAGCAGACCAGCGCGCTACCCACACCCGCACCGGTGATGGCACTTGCAGCGACATCCGCATGCTGAGACATGACAACGGCGAATACCGAGACCACGATCAGCACCCCTCCGAGCGCGAGAAACGACGGTGAATGCAGCACGGACGCAACCGGCCACATGTGCACACCCACGACAAGACAGATCCAGGGAGCCAGATAATCGGACCGGCCACTGAAGAAGATCGCAGCTGATCCAACAGCAGTGATGACGGTCTCGACCCGAACGATGAATCCGTAGCGACGTGACGCTTCTGGCGTACCGAATACCGAACCGCTCGACCACAGCTGCCATACCGCCAGCGCACCGAGCAGTAAGATAATCAAACTGACGATCGCGCCGGCGAGAAGCGGCTGCCGCCACGAAGAAGGCGGCATCTCCTGTGCCCATCCGAACCACATACATGCAAAGAAAGCAAGAATGAGCGCGACCATCGCCTTATCGCGAGCATATCGCACGTGGAGTCCTATCTGTCAGGGACGGCTGACGGAGCTGCGAAGTCTGAATCCTGTCCAGGGTCACCATGCGTACTGTTTGCCCGGAAGCCGGCCGTATGATCGCATAGCGGAGCACGTTGTGTGTGCAGCACACCCGGCGGGTGGGTGGCCGGGCGGGTCAGCTGGGCGGTACCAGGCCGCCGTTGACGCCGATGACCTGGCCGTTGACGAAGGACGCGGCCGGTGAGGCGAGGAAGCCCACGACCGAGGCCACCTCGTCCGGCAGCGCCGGGCGTCCCGCGGCGATGCTGGCAACCAGGTTCGCGTGGCGCTGCGGGGAGATCCGGCCGGCCACCAGTTCGGTGCCGGCGGTGTAGCCGGGGGAGACCACGTTGGCTGTCACGCCGTCGGGGCCGAGGCGAGCGGCGAGGGAGAGCACCCAGCCGTGCAACGCGGCCTTGGCCGCGACATAGGGCGCGCTCGCGCCACCTGTCGCGGCCGACTGTGAGCCCACCAGGACGACGCGTCCGCCGGGCCGACGCAGCAGCGGTTCCAGGGCGTGGGTGAGCAGTGCGGCCGACAGCAGGTTCGCCCGCAACGCCGTCATCCAGGCGTCGGCGACCGCGGCGAGGTCACCTTCCGCCCGGGGCGAGGGGGAGCCCGCGGTGTTGACGACGACGTCGACCGATCCTGACCCGGCCTGCACGGCATCGGCCACCCGTTGCACGTCGGCCGGGTCGGTGAGGTCCGCGGCCTGCCAGGTAACCGGGGCCCGCCCGGAGTCGTCCGAGAGTTCCGCCGCGGTGCGTTCCAGTACGTCCGCGCGGCGTCCGATGATGAGCACATCGAAGCTGTCATTCCGCAGGGTCGCCGTGACCGCTCGGCCGATGCCGGTACCACCACCGCTCACCACCGCCAGCCGGTCGCCCATGGTGGTCACCGGCCGGCCGTAGCCATGCCGACGGCCGTGGGCACACCGACGCCGCAGGAGACACCGGTCACGAGCGGTCGGCGTCCCGCGAGTGGCGTCGCCGTCGCCTGTCGATCCCGTTGCACGGTGCGGCCTTCGTGGTTGGACGGGTAGTTACTGGAGATTCTTACCACTAACTGGTCTGTGATGACATGCGCTGGTGGCTGACAGGTGCCGGTACGGGCCCGGCCGGTCGGACCGGTCGTCGGTGGTGTCAGGTGCCGGTGATGCGTTCGGCCAGGGACGCGGTCTCCCGCAGGAAGCGGCGCTGGCCGAGCCCTTCGAGGATGGCGTCCTCGGCCAGCCAGGATGCCGCCGCCGTCTCGAGAAGGGAGAGCAGGCCGGTCGCCATCACGCCTGCCTCCGCGGACTGGATTCGCCGTTGGGGGGGCGCTGTGGCGTGTACCGCGCGGGTGAGCAGGTCCATGAGCTCGACGCGGGTAGCGCGGCGCAGCGCCTCGGCGGCGAGGTTCGTCCCCGACGACGTCACGAAATATACCGTCGCGGCCGGTCGGCGTTCGTCCAGCCATCCGAGCAGGCCGGTCAGGAGCCCGCCGGTTGAACCGTTGCCGGTTGACGCGTCGGTGACCCGACCGGCCAGTTCCGCGACAAGGGCGTCGCTGAAGCTGCGCATGGCCTCCAGTAAGATATCGATTTTCGAGGGGAAGTGGTAGTAGACGGCGGCCGGCGTCATCCCGGCCTCGTCGGCGATGTCTGCGACGGTCACCGTTTCCAGACCACGCATGGCGAACAGTCGGGTGGCGGCATCGATGACATCGGCGCGTCGTGACGGCCGGTGCGCGGGCCGTTTGGGGTTGCCGCCGGGGTTACCGTCGCGATCGGTGCTGGTAGCCATGTAACAGAATCCTCCTGGGACCATCATGGTCCTGCGGGCGGGAACGGACGGTCAGGAGGTTCATCGTGGCGGAGCCCGCGGATCTGCCGGTGCGGGGCAGGCCACCCGCCCACCGTCCGTCCAGACGGCAGTTGATCATTACTGCCGCGGTCCGGGTCTTCGCCAGCAAGGGGTTCGACGAGGCGAGCATCCAGGACATCGCGGCAGAGGCGCAGGTCGTCCCCACGGCGGTCTACTACCACTTCTCCGGCAAGGAGGAGCTGTTCGACGTCGCGCTGCGCCGGGTGGTGGGCGCCACCAACGCCGTCGTCGCCGCGGCCCGGTCCGATGACGAGCCGGGCGACTTCACCGCGCTCAAGCGGGTCACCGCCGCCGTCTGGGACTGGATCGAAGCACACCCCGACGAGGCGCGTCTGCTCTACCTGCACATGCCCGGAGCCACCCAGCAGGCCCGTGTGCTGCGGCGGGACTTCGAGGAGCTGCACATCGAGCGTTCGTTCGACTACATCGTCTCCTCCCGGGTGCCGGCGACGAGGCGTTCCGCCGCGGCCACGCACGCAACCCAGTCGTTGGCCGTACGTACGCTCACCCATCTTCTGATCGCAATCCAGCCGATGCGCATGGACGACGGTCCGTTGAGCCGCCAGCCGTCGAAGTCGCTACGCATGGCCTTGGACGCAATGTCCGAACGGATACTCACCGTCGACTGAGAAGCTACATTCAGTTGTTCTCCTCCGTGCTCCTTTTTTGTTCAGCCTTTCTCGTTCCGCCGTTCGGCGGCTGTGAACCGTGCGGAGTCCCGACAGATGTTGGCGAGGCGGGCTACTCCAGTTACTGTTGCCGGCATCACAAAAGTGACCCCAGGACGAGCGCCCTGTGCCTGGTCGCTCTCAGTCGAGGAGTCGGATGGTGGCAACCCCCGTGCTCTGCGTGCGACGGCTGTCGAAGACGTTTCCCGGGCAACGAGCCCTGGCAGACGTCGACCTCGACGTCGAGCCCGGTGAGATACGCGCGTTGGTCGGTCAGAACGGCTGCGGCAAGTCGACGTTGATCAAGGCGTTGGCCGGCTTTCACGAACCGGACGCCGGCAGTGAGGTGACCGTCGCCGGTAAACCGCTGGCATTCGGCGACCCGACGTCGGCGGATGCCGCCGGGCTGCGGTTCGTCCACCAGGACCTCGGTCTCGTCGCCGCCCTTGACGCGGTCGACAACCTCGCGCTCGGCCACGGCTACGAAACCGGCCGGCTGGGTCTGATCCGGTGGCGCCGGGAGCGGGCACGGGCCCGTGAGGCGCTGCAGGAACTCGGATACGAGTTCGAGATCAGCCGACCTGTGGGGGGCCTGGCGGCAAGTGAGCGGACCGCCGTCGCGGTGGCGCGGGCACTGTCCCGGCACAGCACCCCGCCGCGTGTTCTCGTCCTCGACGAGCCGACGGCCAACCTCCCGGCCGCCGAAGCCGACCGTCTGTTCGCGCTGGTGCGCAGCGTGCGGGACGCCGGTGTCGCGGTCATCTTCGTCTCGCACCACCTGGAGGAGGTCTTCGGGCTCTGCGACACCGTCACCGTGCTGCGGGACGGGCGGCTGGTCACGACCCGGCCCACCGCCGGGCTCACCGAGAGCGACCTGGTCGAGTTGATGATCGGCCGCAGGCTGGCGCAGTACGACGTGCCGCCGGCCGAAACGGCCCACCAGGGTGATGTCGTGCTGGACGTCCGGGGTCTCGCGACCGCCGTTCTCGGCGGGCTCGACCTGAGCGTCCGTGCCGGGGAGGTCGTGGGGTTCGCCGGCATCACCGGCTCCGGACGGGAGGAGCTGGCGCTCGCGCTGTTCGGCGGACGCCCCCGCACCGGGGTCGTGACCATCGGCGACCGGACGGTTCCGCAGTTGCGTCCGGACCTCGCCGTGCAGTACGGCATGGGACTGGTCCCCGCCGAGCGGCATGCCAACGCGGCGTTTCTCGACGCGGACCTGCAGGAGAACGTCGTGGTGGCGAGCCCCGCCGCCTTCGCCCGCCGGGGGCTGTTGCGTCGCGGCCGTGAGCGTTCCGACGTGGCCCGCTGGCTGGAGCGGCTGAACGTGCGGCCGTCCGGCACGCAGCGGGCCATGTCGACGCTGTCCGGCGGTAACCAGCAGAAGGTCGTGCTGGCCCGATGGCTACGCCGACAACCACACGTCCTCGTCCTGGACGAACCCACCCAGGGAGTCGACGTCGGCGCGAAGGCCGAGATCCACGCGCTGGTGGACCAGGCCGCCGCCGACGGAGCGGCTGTCGTCGTGGTCTCCACCGACCACGACGAGCTGGCGCGGCTGTGCGGCCGGGTGCTCGTCCTCGCGGGCGGCCGGGTCGTTGCCGAGTTGCATCACGCCGACCTGCATGCGGACCGGATAACGGCCGCCGCGGTCGGGCACACCCTCAGGAGCGCGTCATGACAACAGAAGCAGCCGAACCAGCGAACGCCGCCGCAGACGTCCTGGTCACCGAGGCGGAATCAGCGGAACCGGACCGGGCTACCTCAGATGTGGTCTCGGTGGAACCGGACCGGGCTACCTTGACCCGCCGGCTGCCCAGGTTGAACCTCGGTCTTGACCGGTTCAGCGGCCTGTACGTCTGGACGCTGATCATCCTGGTGTTCGGGATCTGGCTGCCCGACACCTTTCTCACCAGTTACAACTTCCAGATCATCGCCGGCGACCAGGCGATCACGGCGATGCTCGCGCTGGGCCTGATCATCCCGCTGGCCGCGGGCGTGTTCGACCTGTCCTGCGCGGCGACACTCGGGTTTGCCGTGACAGTGGTCACCTGGCTGTTGAAGGAAGGGTTCAATCCCGTCCTCGCCATACTGATCACGCTTGCCTGTGGGGCCTTCATCGGGTTCGTCAACGGGCTCGTCGTGGTCCGGCTGAACGTGGACTCCTTCATCGGCACGCTCGGTATGAGCAGTATCCTCGCCGCCGGCGCCTACTGGGTGACCAATGGAGAGCAGATTGTCAACACCTTCTCGAAGTCCTTCCTCGACGCAGGCAGCACCCGGTTGTGGGGGGTCTCGCTGCCCTTCTACTACATGCTGCTGCTTGCGGCGATCCTCTACGTCATCGTTGATCACACGCCGGTCGGTCGGTACCTCTACGCCGCCGGCGGCAACCCGCAGGCGGCACGTCTGGCCGGCATGCGGGTCGGCCGGGTGGTGTGGGGCTCGCTGATCACGTCGGCGACGCTGGCGGCCCTGACCGGTGTCATCCTCGCGGCCAAACTGGGCTCGGCCTCGCAGGACGTCGGGCCGCCCTATCTACTACAGGCCTTCTCGGCCGTCTTCCTCGGATCAACGCAGATCAAGGCCGGCCGGATGAACGTGCTGGGCACCCTGGTTGCGATCTATCTCCTCGCGACCGGAGTCAAGGGCCTCCAGCTCGGCGGTTCGCCGTCCTACGTCAACAGTCTCTTCAACGGCCTTGCATTGATCATCGCGGTGGCGCTCGCGGCTCGCACCTACCGGCGCAAGTGAGCCGCCCGTCGCGAGCCGTCCGAGGTCAGGATGCCTGATGTGAGGGTGCCGGCGGGTTGTCCCGCACGTGCCTCATGCACTGTTACTTGACATAGATTCCAGTAAGTGAGAGTGTCCGCCGTCACACCACGCACATCGTCCCGGTTGGGTCCGTCAGCCCGGTCGGCGGTACGTGGGCTTGCGATGCCGATGGCGGCGATAGGAAAGGGATAGCTTCATGAGAACGACTCCCCGCAGGACGGTTGTGGTTGCGGCGGTGGCCGCGACCACGGCATTGTTCGCCGCCGCGTGCGGCAGCAGCGGTTCGACGCCGAAATCGGGCGCGTCAGCGGCGGTGCAGGACACCGGTTCGGCGGGTTTAGTGCAGGCGAAGGCGGCCGTTGACGCGAGCCTGAAGAACCCGAGCGGGATCGTCCTCGACACCCCGCTGTCGAAGACGCCACCCACGGGCAAGTATGTGATCACTGTCGAAACGCCCGTCCCCGTCACCAAGGTGCGCGACGACGCCCTGGTCGAGGCGGCCAAGGTGCTCGGCTGGCGCTACGAGCGGATCGTCCCCGGCAGCGGCCCTGAGGACTACGCGAACGCGGTCACCCAGGCGATTTCCAAGCATCCCGACGCTATCCACATCTCCGGCACCCCGCTGGCACTGCTGAAGTCCCAGCTCGACCAGGCCAAGGCGCAGAACATCCCGGTGATCTCCGACAGTGTCGGCGGTGCCGCCGACACTGCGGTGTTCTCCAACAGCCTGGACGGCGACGAGCAGGTCGCGACCTGGGGCAAGATGGTGGCGAACTACGTGGCGGTCAACAGCAACGGCAAGGCCAACGTCGCGCTGTTCACGATCAAGGCCTTCCCCATCCTGGGTGTCTTCGTGGACAACTTCAAGAGCACCCTGTCCAGTGTCTGCCCGAGCTGCACGGTCAAGGAGGTCAACCAGCAGCTCGCCGACCTGGGTACCAAGACCCCGTCCAGCGTGGTGAGCACCGTTCAGCAGGACCCGAAGATCAACTGGGCGATCTTCTCGTTCGGTGACCTGACCCTGGGGGTCGACGCGGCGCTCAAGGGAGCGGGCCTGAACGGCAAGGTCAACATCGGTGGTGAAACCCCCAGCCAGGCCAACCTGACGGCTCTCAAGGACGGCACCGAGAACGTGTGGACCGGCTTCTCCGCGTCCATCCTCGGCTGGCGGGTCGCGGACCTGCTCGCCCGCCAGTTCAACGGTGACGACCTGGCCCCGGCGAGCAAGGCCCTGCTGCCGACCCAGCTCATCACCAAGGACAACCTCTCGTCGGTCTCCCTCGACTCCACCGGGTACTACGTCGGCTTCGCCGGCTACCAGGACGCCTTCAAGAAGCTCTGGCAGATCCAGTAGTCGAGTCGCCGGGCGACTCTGTTCGGTCGGGTAGGCATGGTCTCGGGCCGGGGACAGGCGGATCGTCCCCGGCCCGAGCGGGGAAGGGGTGGCAGGGTGCTCCATGGACTCAACGGCAAGTCGGTGGTCGTGACCGGCGGTGCCGGCGTGATCGGATCGGCGGTCAGCCGACGGCTCGCGGCGGAGGGGGCCCGGGTCGTGGTCGCGGACCTCGACGCCGATGCCGCGAGGAAGATCGCGGAACTGATCGGCGGTGACGCCGTGGGCGTCGGCGTCGACATCACCACGCCTGCCGGTGCCGAGGCCAGCGTCGACGCGGCTGTCCAGGCCTTCGGCCGGCTGGACCTCTTTCACGCCAACGCCGGTGTGGAGTGCATGGTCCGGACGGTGACGGACTTCGACGTGGCGGACTACCACCGCGTCTTCGGTGTCAACGTTCTCGGCGCGTTCCTGTCCGCGCAGGCGGCGGTGCGCCGGCTGACGGCGCAGGGGGACGGCGGTTCGATCCTGTTCACCGCGTCCATCGCCGCGCTGATGGGGACCGGTGGCACATCGATCTACAATGCCTCCAAACATGCCGTGCACGGCCTGGCACGTTGCCTGGCCCTGGAGGTCGCCGGCTCCGGCATCCGCGTCAACACTCTGGCCCCCGGCGTTGTCGAGTCTCGCATGATGGATTCGCTCGGCGCCGGGCTCGGGGCGTTGGCCGGGGTGGACGAGGCCGCTTTCAAGGGGGGTATGAAGCGCGCCGTGCCGCTCGGCCGGTACGCCACACCCGAGGAGATCGCGGCAACCGCGGCCTGGATCCTCAGCGATGAGGTGCCCTACCTGCACGGTGAGGTTCTCACCGTGGGTGGCGGTATCGCTCCGTACTGACAGCAATATTGGTAGTTGATTGACCGCTGACGAAAGGTGACAGCTCATGGATCTCGGATTGGCAGGACGGCGGGCACTGGTGACCGGCGCCAGCCGTGGCCTGGGCCGGGCGATAGCCGCGACGCTGGCTGCGGAGGGCGCCTCGCTCGCGCTCTGCGCGCGTGGAGCCGAAGGCCTGGAGAAGACCGCGGCGGAGCTGCGCGCCGACGGCACCCAGGTGTACAGCGAGGCGTTCGACGTCACCGACACCGACACCCTGGCCGCCTTCGTCGGCCATGCCGCGGCCGAACTGGGCGGCCTGGACATCGTCGTGTCCAACGTGTCCGCGGGCCCGGCCAAGGATCCCGGCCAGTGGCAGCGCAGTCTCGAGGGGGACCTGCTGCCGTTCGTCCGCCTGGCCGAAGCCGCCGTGCCGCACCTCGCGGACGGCGGCGGTTCGATCATCGCGATCGGCACGACCAACGCGTTCGACACGGTCCGCCCGGCGTCCCCCAACGCATACTCCGCCATCAAGGCTGCGGTGCTGCACCATTCCGCGGCGCTGGCACGCACGCTCGCGCCGCGCGGCATCCGGGTCAACACCGTCTCCCCCGGGCCGATCGAGTTCCCCGGCGGGGACTGGGAGAAGATCAGGGAGCATCGACCCGAGGTCTACACCGAGGTGCTCGACAGGATCCCGGTCGGCCGTTACGGCCGGCCTGAGGACGTGGCGGCCGCGGTCGCCTTCCTCGCGGGTCCCCGGGCCGGGTTCTGCAACGGGGTCAACTTCGTGGTGGACGGCGGGCTCGTCACCCGCGTGCAGTTCTGACACCGGGCGGTTCGGGAAAGATGGCTGGACCCGCCGGACGCATCGACGCGGTCCTCGTCTGCGGGGGCCGCTGGCACGACTTCGACTATGCGCGGCTGCAACTGCTGGAACGCATCGGCCGGCACGAGCGGGTGCGCACCCGCGTGTTCGAGGACTACGCGCGCACGGACGCGATCGAGTCGGCGGACGTGCTCGTCACCTACACCTGCGACCGGCGTCCGAGCCTCGGGCAGCAACGGACCCTGGTCGACTTCGTGGCTCGCGGCGGGCGCTGGCTCGCCCTGCACGGCACGAATTCGGCGATCGAGGCGCCCGCGCCCGGGGCACCGCGGGTCTTCTCCACGCCTCGGGTGCTCGGGGAGGTGGCCGCGGTGCTGGGCAGCCAGTTCCTCGGCCACCCCCCGATCGAGCCCTACCGGGTCGAGGTCACCCAGCCCGACCATCCGCTGGTGGCGGGCATCGACCCTTTCGACGTCGGCGACGAGCTGTACGTGAGCGAGCTGCACGGCCCGCTCGACGTGGTTCTGCACGCACGTCACCGCGGGCTGTGCCGGGGCTTCGCCGAAGGGCATGTCGCCGACGACGCCGACGATGCGCAGCCCGTCCTCTATCTGCGCCGGCACGGCGCGGGTGAGGTCTGCTATTTCACCCTTGGTCACTGCCGTGGCCGTTTTGACGTTCAGGACCTCGGCGTCGAGGACCTCGGGCGTACCGACCGGGGCAGTTGGACGACCCCGGAGTTCACCACTGTGCTCGACCGCTGTCTGTCCTGGGCCGTGTACGGCTCGGTGTAGCCGCCGGTTACCTCGCTCCTCGGCGGCGGATCACTTCGGGTGTTCGTGTCGACAAGATAGTCAACGATGTTGACGACTCCGCCTTCATTTTTTGATCATGAAAGACGTTTCGCGTCGGCCCCTCAGGATTCGACGTCGCGGTCGAGGCGGACGAGCATCTTGCCGACGTTGTCACCGCGCAGCATCCCGAGAAACGCCGCGACCGCATGGTCCAGCCCGTTGACGACCGTCTGCCGGGACACCAGCTCGCCCGTGCGCAGCCAGCCCGAGACTCGGTCTTCGAACTCGGGCCGCAGATCCTCGTGGTCCCGGACGATGAAGCCGCGCAGCGTCAGCCGTTTGAGCACGGCCTGGATGAGGTGGTCGATGGTGGGGCGGGGCGCGTCCGAGGTGAACTGGGAGATCATGCCGCAGAGTGCCACCCGTCCACCGACGCGCAGCGCGTCCAGCGCGGCGACGAGATGGTCCCCGCCGACGTTGTCGAAGTACAGGTCGACGCCGTCCGGGGCGGCCCGGCCGAGCCCGGCCGCGACCGGTTCGGCACGGTGGTCGACGGCCGCGTCGAAACCGAGTTCCTCGGTGAGCAGCCGGTACTTGGCCGCCCCGCCCGCGCTACCGATGACGCGCGCGGCACCGAGGAGGTGGGCGAACCGGCCGGCGGCACTGCCGACCGCACCCGCGGCCGCGGACACGAACACCGTGTCGCCCTTGGTCAGCTCACCCGCACGCAGCAGCCCGGCGTAGGCGGTGAAGCCGGTCTGGCCGAGGATGCCGAGCCAGGCCGACGGTGCGGCGCGGTCGACATCGATGACGCCGAACGCCGACGGGTTGTCCGCGGTGGCGGTCACGACCGCAAGGTCCCGCCAGCCGAGCCGGTGGCGTACCCAGGCGCCCGTCTCGATCCCGGGCGCGCGGCTCGCGATCACCTGTCCGACGGCGGAGCCGTCCAGCGGCTCGCCGATCGCGAAGTTGGTCGTGTAGTGCTTCTCCGTCTCCTCCAGGCGGCCCCGCATCGACGGGTCGACGCTCATGAAGGCGTTGCGGACGAGAACCTGGCCCGCGCCGAGTTCGGGTACCGCCTGTTCGGCCAGGGCGAAGTCCTCGGGTGTCGGACCACCGGGTCCGGGGCGTCGGACGAGTATCACCACCTGGGTCACGGCAGGTCCGTGGGCGGTGACTCCGGCGGTCACGCGGTGTCCCTCTGCGGGTTCGGTCGGGCCCGGCGGCCGACCCAGCCGGCGATCTGCAGGTCTGCGTGCCGGATCTCCCCGGACTGCCAGCGGGCGTCCGAATCGAACAGGCCACGCTGCCCGGTGGTCGGGTCGTAGACCTCGACCAGCCCGTCGTCGGTCAGCGTGTACACCTGTCTGGTGATCGGATGGGTGACACTCGCCGGCTTCGTGCTCACAGTTCCTCCAGGCCGCCCGGGTTTCTTCGAGGCCATGCGGTTCTCTCCAGGTCGTGCCGCCCGTAGGTGCGCCACCTACAGGCCGCGCAGCTCCTTCACGCGGCGCACGCCGCGTTTGACGACCACGACGGGGCCGGTCACCCGTAACTGGCAGGCCAGTCGGGTGCGCCCGTCCCCAGCCGGCGGACCCAGGGTTGCCAGCCCCTCCCGTTCGAGTTCGCCGGCCGGTTTACAGTTGTCCGCGCCCTCGCTGACCTTCAGGACGCAGGTCCGACAGGTACCGAGCCCACCACAGACGGTGGGCCACAGGTAGCCCGTCCGGTGGGCGGCGTCGAATACGGTCTCGGTGTCCGCCACGTCCAGCACGACACCGGCGGGCATGACCGTCACCTGTGCGCTCAGCGGGACATCCAGGTGTCGAGAAGATGGTGGAAGTGCCGGATGCGGCTTTCCTGGTAGTCGGCGAGGGTGACGCCTGCCTTGCGTGTCGCCTTCAGGCCCTGCTGCACGTACGGCAGGTTGGCGATGTCCTGGTCGAAGACCGGACCGAGCAGGCCCAGTTCGGGGACGTCAGCCATGTGCACGCCTTCGGGAACCCATCGGATCTTCGCCGGGGCCGGGCGGGGGGTGCCCTTGGGCCAGCCCGAAAGGAAGAAGATCTCTGATATGCACCGGTCGGGGTCGTTACCGTATGGCCGGAACCGGTAGATGATGTTCGACTTCTTTCCGGCCCAGGGATGGAAGTTCGGGAACAGGATGTAGTTGACCGCGTCCAGGAGTTCGCTGTCGCTGACCGTCGAGTAGTCCTCGCCGGACAGCGCACCCAACTGGCCCCGCATCTGGTCGGCGAGCACCGTTCGGGCCGTTGCGCCGGGTGGGATCTCGGGCAGCTCGCCACCTTGCGGGGCGAGGTCCCGACCCTGGGTCGAGGCGTAGAAGCCACGCGAGAAGTAGAAGCTCTCCAGAACCTCCTCCTCAGTGACGTCGGCCGCCAGGTGTGGACTGGGCACCCCCTGTGGAGTGATCGTGCGGTCCCAGTTGGCGCTCGCTACGACGTCGTACTGTGAGTTCGCGTCACCCATCCAGGCCAGTAGCTGCGGGTGGGTGCCGATCACGTGGAAGGCCTCCATGAAGGCCTCCTGCCCGATCTTCCAGTTGCAGGGCAGGATCTTCGCGATGTGCAGCGAGGTGTAGCGGTCCGCAAGCGGCCAGCGGGCGAAGTGGTCGGGCAGCTCACCGGCGAAGGTTTCGAACGGCTCGCAGTAGGGGTCCATGTTGATGAAGACGAAGCCGCCCCAGGTCGCGACCTTCGCCTCCGGCAGGCTGAACTTCTCCGGATCGACATGGCGGAAGTCCCAGGCGCACGGGATGCTCTTGAGGGTCCCGTCGATGTTCCAGGTGAAACCGTGGAACGGGCAGCGGAACTCCGGGACGTGCCCGCCGGTGGAACGCAGTTTGCGCCCACGGTGCAGACAGGCGTTGACGAACGCGCGGATCTCGTCCGGGGCGGTGCGCACGATCAGCAACGAGTCGTCGGCGATCTCGTAGACCTCGTGGTCGCCGACCTCGGGGATGGCCTCCTCGCGGCAGGCGAACTGCCAGACCCGGCGCCAGAGTTTCTCGACCTCCAGGCGGTGCCATTCGGGTGAGATATAGCGTTCGACGTCGATATCATCGCTGCCGAGGTATTCGTTCACGTTCATGCGCAGGACGTCGGGTACCGGCCGGCTGTCCGCGGCGAGGTAGTCCTGCGCGGATGGACCGGGGCAACGGGCGCGGGTGTCCGGCTCCTGCATGACCATGGCAGCTCCCGAAGTTTCTTGTGTCGGTCTATAGTAACCGTTCGTCGAGGGCGATGCGGGCACTCATGCGGGGATCTGTGCCGCAGACCGGCCCGGATACCGACCGGCCCGCGACACGCCAGGAGCGCCGTCGCCTCCGCCGACAGGGCGAGAAGACCTCCGCCTACAGGGCCAGCACCGTTACGGTGCCGGCCGATCCGTCGACCTCCAGCAGTGCCCCGTTGGGAATACGCCGGCTGGCCGCGGACACGCCCGCCGCGCACGGGATGCCCAGCTCCCGACTGACGATCATCGCGTGGCTGCCCATGGCGCCGACGTCCACGACGGACGCCGCCGCGACCATGAACAGCGGCGTCCAGGACGGGTCGGTCTGCGGAGCCACCAGGATCTCGCCCGGTTCCAGGTCGCCGGCCGCGTCGACCGCGGTGACGACCCGCGCCCGACCCCGGGCCACGCCCGCGGCCGCCCCGACGCCGTACAGCACCTCACCTGGCTTGACCGGGTTGACCTCCGTGTCGGCACGCCGGCCCAGCGACGACAGTGGCGGCAGCGGCTTCGTCCCGTCGATGAACGACGGCAGCTCCAGGCCGAACAGGCCCTGCCACTCCCGTTCCCGCTCTGTGAGAGTCGCGCTCAGTGATGCCGGATCCAGGGCGATCGTGTCCAGCTCGGACTCGGTCGCCATGAAGATCTGACCCGGGTGGGCGAGATAACCCTGCTGGTGCAGCCGCCGGCCGAGTTCCACCAGCGGCATGCGCGCCTCGTGCAGGATCTTGATGCAGTTGGTCTTCGCGCGTTCCCGCCAGGCACCGAAACGGCGCGCGGACGCGAGCGCCGCATGGAACATAGCCTCGGCGGTGGCGTCCCCGCCGAGCCGGTCGAGCGCCTCGGCGACGGCGGCCTCGTCGTCCGCCACCCGGTCGGCCGACCTGATCGTGGGCGCGGCGGCGTCGTCGAGGTGGCGGAGCCGGTCGAGCAGCGCAAGCGGCAGCTCCGGCCTGGTCTCCCAGGTGTCCGAACCGAGGTCCCACTCGTTGGGCCCGCGGTAACCGAAGTCGCGCAGGAAGGTCGACAGCCCAGCATGGAACCCGGCGTGGACGGCGGGAAGTCGCGCGAACAGGCTGTCCACGCCGCCGTCGAAGGCGACGGAGAGCCCCACGTCGCCGCGTATGACCCGTGAGAGCTCCCACAGGGCGAACGAGGGGGCGGCCGAGTCGACGTCCCCGGCCTTGCCGATCAGCCGTACCACCAGCGCGGGGTCGCCGCCGAGGAGCTGGCCGAGCACGCCCGGGCCGACCGCGCCACCGCTGCTGGCGATCACTTCGCCGCGCCATGCCAGCCTTTCCAGCGGCAGCACCGACCGGGCTCGGGCGACCAGCGCCAGCGGGGTCAGCGCGGTGAGATCGGGACGCGCGGCCCGTAACCCGTCGGCGATCGCCCGCTCCTCCTCCAGCTCGGGAAAAGTCGTCGTCGACAGCACCCAGGCGGCACGCTGCGCGATGGCCGCGGACCGCTCCTCGTTCACGTCGTCGGCCTGGCTGACGTGCACGGGCGGCTCACCGCCACCGGCGAACCACATCATGTCGACGGCGTCGGTGCCGATCCCGAGGCGGATGCCGGTCAGCCGCGGCAGCGTCATGTTCACGTAGAGGTGGCCGTAGAAGAACGCGGCGTTCGGGGAGACGTCCACCGTCTGTTCCGCCACGGTGAACGATCCGTAGGCTGCGTTGGCGGTGTCCCAACCCGGGAGGATGTGCGGGATCCAGCCGAGGCTCGCGCCCAGTGGCGTGATCGGGTCCGTCAGGACGTCGTTGGCGTTGAGCCGGGTGTAGATCGGGAAGCGTCGGCTGGGTTGCGTATCGATGATCCACTGCTTGCCGGTCATGCAGCCCGGTCCTTTCTGGTTCGTCGGCCTACGGGCGGATCTCGGCCGATGTGGTTGTGACGTGCAACACTCCTCCGGTAGAAACTGGAGTGCAAGCAAACTAAGTCGCCAGGACGCCGAGTGCCGCCGTCAGCTCTGTCGGCAGGCCAGCAGGAGGACACATGCAGCTCGAAGGCAGAGTCGCCGCCGTCACCGGAGGAACCGCCGGCATCGGCCGCGCGATTGCCGAGGCCTTCCTCGCCGAGGGTGCGTCGGTCGCGATCAACGGTCGGTCCGTCGAGAAGGGCGAGAAGACCCTTGCGGCCCTGGGCGCGGGTGACCGGGCCATCTTCCGCGCCGGGGACGTCACCCACCAGGCCGACGTCGAGGGCTTCATCGACGCGACCGTCGAGCACTTCGGGCGGATCGACATCCTCGTCAACAACGCCGGCGGCGCCGCGGGCCTGCAACCGACCGTCCTGCTCAGCGACGAGGTGTGGGACACGACGATGAAGTGGAACGTCTACTCCACCTTCTGGGCGACCCGGCGGGCGCTGAAGCCCATGCTCGAGCAGAAGTGGGGCCGTATCATCAACATCTCGTCCGTCGAGGGCAAGCACGGCAAGCCCGTCCTGACCCCCTACGTGGCGGCCAAGCACGCCATCAACGGCATGACGAAGTCGATCGCCCGCGAGGTCGGCACCGAGGGGATCACGGTCAACGCGATCTGTCCGGGCCTGATCATCACCGACATCATCAGGGACAACGGACCAGCCACCGCCGAAGCCATGGGGATCACCTTCGACGAGATGGTCGCGCTGTTCGCCAGGGAGTCGTCGATCAAACGGCCCAACACCGTCGAGGAGGTCGCGGCCATGGCCGTCCTGCTCGCCTCGGACGTGGGCGCCGGTATCACCGGCTCGCTGCTCAGCGTCGACGGCGGCACCGCTTCCTACTGACGTCTCCTACTGACGGTCCGCGACGTCGCCGGAGCGCCCCTTACGGCCGGTGTTCGATAAGTATCGGTTCTTCGGTGACCGTGATGGTGTCCCCGGGTTGGACGGTGGTCGTGTCGCCGTCCAACCCGGGGACCGCC